>JAUWLY010000113.1 GCA_030613445.1 Candidatus Stahliibacteriota bacterium
CAAATTCAGACAAGCCAAAACAGCAATTTTGGTTGTCGATGGCAGAGGAAACTCCCGGTGGATTTCTTTCATTTTACTGTCCACTATATCAGCAACTTCTTTTATTCGTTCAGGATTTAAATCATCAGAAATGACTCGATAGTCATTTCCAAAGATTGTTACAACAATCTCCGTTTTCTTCAAGATAAACCTCAAATAAGAAGGTTGTCGATTTTCTCAATCAACATGTCAACCTTCTCCTTTATTTGATGACCACGAGATGTAAGCTGGTTATTTTTTTCCTCGAGGTCTTCGACCTTCTGTTTAAGCTCGTTAATTGAAGAAATTAGTGCGTCTAATTTCTCTTCAAGTTTACTTAATTCATTCAATCCTACTCCTTTTTCCGTAATTTAGCTTCGAATTTTTCAGAGACGTCGTTTTCGATCTTAGTAATGAAAGTGTCGATTTCTCTATCAGTGAGTGTTCGATCTGGTGCTCTAAAATAAAGGCGGAAACCAAGATTTTTTTTATCAGAGGGTAAATTCTTGCCCTTGTAATAGTCGAAAAGAACAACTCTTTCCAGAATTGGACCGCCGACTTTTGCAATCAAGTTGAAAATAGCCGGTACCTCAATATGTTCGTCCATTAAGAATGAAAGGTCACGGATACTGGCAGGAAACTTGGCTGGTGGGATATAGAATGCTTCTGAGATTTGGGGTAATAGTCTATCCCAAGATAGCTCAATATAATAAAAGATTCCCTTGCAGAATTTATTGTCGATGCAGCCGATATAGCCCAGTTTTTTACCTGACAAGATGATGTTGACCACTTGGCTGAAGCCGTATTTTCCAGTTGTTTTGAAGTGAACTTTCTTTATATGGAGTAGATCGAAGATGCTTTCAACTACACCTTTTGCGTCATAGTAATCCATCAACTTATCATGTTGATTCCAGGAATCCGGATACTGCTCACCGCCGAGAACAATACCTATTTTCTTTTCCTGAAACGGTGCATCGGCGAGCAAAATATTGCCGATTTCGAAAAGCTTCAGGGACCGATTTCCTTTTGATAGATTATAATTCACGCAATCTAAGAGACCCAAAAAGAGCGTTGGTCTGAGGGCATTAAAACGCTCGTTCAGTGGGTTTTGTATTCGTACAAATTTTTTGAAGCCAAAATTTGAAAGCCTTTTACTGGCAGTTAAAGATAGATTATAGGTCTCGCTGAAACCTTGACCTATCAGGTAGTTACGTATTGCTTTTTCATGTATACGGGGTTTGTCTATCGTTACACGCCCTCCCCATCTTCGAGGCATTGTTTCAGGTATTCGCATATAACCGTAGATCCTAGCAACCTCTTCATAGATGTCTTCTTCAATCTTCAGGTCACGACGATAGTGCGGTACCTTTGCAACAAGTGTTTTATCGCCAATTGCAGATATTTCGATTTTTTTAAGGATTGTTTTTATTTGTCGAGTTGTTAAATCAGTCGATAGTATTTTGTTTAATCGATCGATTGCAAAGGTAACACTTATGGTCTTCGCTTTTTTGCCGGTACTGATAAACTCTTTCTCGCGCGCACCAGCATATTTTGTGAATAACTCACCGCTGATTGATGATGTCCTGTCGACTATTGCAATGTCTGCACCACGTTCGAATCGGATTGACGCTTCTGTTAGTAGTCCAAGACGTCTTGATGTGTGAGCAATGCGTTTCGAATCAAAATATGCACTTTCCAGAAGGACTCTTTCTGTCGAGTTCGATATCTGAGCACGCTGTGCTCCGATAATGCCAGCGAGAGCAAGAGGACCTTGATTATCAGCGATGACACAGTCGTTTTTGCTCAATTTCACTTCAGTGCCTTCCAAGGTAATGAATCTCTCATCGGTTCGTGCTTTTCGTATAGTAATATGATCTTTTATTAGATCCAAGTCAAATGGATGCAGCGGTTGTCCAGTTAGTAACATGATAGTATTCGTTATATCAACGATATTATTTACTGGGTTTATCCCTAAACAATGGAGACGCCACTTTATCCAGAAAGGCGATTCTTTGATCGAGATATTGTCGAAGACTCGTCCGGTGTATCTCGGGCATGTCTGTAGGTCTTTCAGTTCTATTCTAAACCTGCCGGTTCGATTCGCTTGTTCTGGAATTGATGTCTGAATCATTGGATTACGAATGTCTAAACCAATTCTTATTTCGCGAGCAATGCCTTCAATAGACAGCCAATCCGGACGATTTGGCGTAGTGCCCATATCCAGAACCAAATCATCAAAGAAGTCCTTGAATAACTTGCCGGGTTTACCTTTTTCTAAAATAATGACCCCATCAGATTTCTCGGCTAGTCCCAATTCTTCTTCGCTAACCAAAATACCTTGCGATTTTATGCCGGCGAAATTCTTTTCCACTATTTTCTGATTATTTAAGGTCTTGCCGACTGGAACGATCAAAACATTATCACCAGCTTGAAGATTTTTTGCGGCGGTTACAATTCTTGAGTCTCGGTTGGTCTTTACCTGCAAAATACTTAGATTCTTGAGTTTAGGATGTGGAGCAATTGAGCTAATTCTTCCAATAATAATATGCTTAGGTGCGAGGCTTTTTTCTTCTTCGACCTCAAGTCCTAAATCCAGCGAACATCGTGCAATGTCTTCTGGATTTAGTTGTGTTCGAGTAAGCTCTTCAAGCCATTTCACGGTAACTAGCATTTAATCTCGCTTTTGCTGTGTGTAATCATATTAACGAAGTTAATCAAAATTGCTCCAGAAATCTAATATCGTTGTTAAAAAATACCCTTATATCATCAATAACATATTTTATCATTGCAACTCTTTCAATACCCATACCCAATGCATAACCTGAATACTTTTTTGTTGATATCTTAACATTTTTCAGAACCTGAGGATGGACCATACCACATCCTCCGAGCTCAAGCCAACCACTATTACCGCATACTGAACAGCCTGATCCGCCACAAACCGCACAGCTAACAGCTAGTTCACCAGAAGGTTCAGTAAAAGGGAAGAATGAGGGTCTTAGTTGATATTTTGTCTTAGGACCGAAGATGAATCTCACGAATTCGCTTAATAACCATTTCAGCTCTCCAAATGACACGCCTTTATCCACATATAAAGCCTCAATTTGATGGAAAACAGGTGCGTGGCTTGCATCAAATGCATCATACCTATAGCATCTTCCTGGGCATATTATCTTAATTGGAGGCTCTTGATTCTCCATTACCCTTATTTGGACTGGTGAAGTATGACTACGTAGAAGAAGGTCTTCCTTGATATAAAAGCTCGAAAACATATCACGTGCTGGATGATCTCGTGGGATGTTTAATGCCCCAAAATTGTACCAGTCATATTCTATTTCTGGACCAGTGGCAATGGAAAAACCAAAATTTGTGAAGAACATTATCAGCTCATCGAAAATTTTGGAAATCGGATGGACGTGTCCAACATAAGGCCTTTTACCAGGTAAGAGAAGATCGTCCCTGTCTTTATCCTTGGTTTGAAACTTCTCTAAGCGCTGATGCAGTTCCTGGTTGATTACTAGCTTCAGTTGGTTGATTTCATTGCCGAAGATGCGCTTTTGCTCAACTGGAAGTTGAGCGATTTCTTTGAAAAGCCTGTTTATTTCACCTTTTCGACCCAAATACTTTATTCTCAAGCCTTCTAATGCATTCTCGTCTCTTGCTTTTTCGAGCGAGGCTTGTATTTGTTCCTGTAGTATTCTGAGTCGTTCTTCCATGAAGGCTTCTACCTGTTATTAGCTCTTGCACAATTGGACAAGATTACTGAACTCATCCGGATGCCAGTATGCAATAGCAGCTAAAGTCTTTCTGTCCAGTTCAATGTTGTGCTTTTTCAAGGCGTGGATGAATTGTGAGTATTTCATATCCTGATCTCTTAAGGCAGCACTAATTCGGGTGATCCAAAGGGTTCGAAAAACCCTCTTTTTACGCTTTCTTTCCCGGTAAGCTGAAACCCATGCCTTCATAACCGCTACCCGAGCAGTTTTATACAGCTTGTGTCTTGCTCCCCAGTACCCCTTTGCTGCCTTTAGCCACTTCTTCCGCCTCTTTCTTGTGTATGGCACATTCCTAGTTCTTGGCATCGTAATATCTCCTTTCTAAAATTATAGTCATTTTACAAATTTTGTCAATTGTTGCTAAATTATGCCTTTTACCCGTTTTTTATCACCTTTTGCCAGTATGGTTGATTGGCGGAGTCTCCTCTTTCGCTTCTTTGATTTTGAGGTGAGATTATGACCCTTACCAGCTCTCCTCCTTGAAATTTCTCCACTTTTTCTCTTTTTTACCCTTTTTGCCAAACCTCTCTTTGTTTTCTGTTTAGCCATTCGATCCTCTCCTTTTCTTCTCAGCAAGAAATGTAACATACATTATGTTATGCTCTTGTTTTGGTTGTTTTTCCACTTTGCCGATCCCTGCAACGTCTACTATTACTCTATCCAGAACTTTTCTCCCCAGATCAGAATGTAACATTTCCCGACCACGTAGACGCAGAGTTACCTTGACTCTATTACCATCTTCAAGCAATTCCTTTATTTTTCCTAGTTTGACTTGATAATCGTGTTCACTAATCTTTAGAGACATTCTCATACCTCGGGCTGAAGTCCGGTGTTGATGTTTACGTGCTACTCGTTCTTGTCGCTTTTTCTCATATAAATACTTGCCAAAATCCAGTATTTTGCACACTGGAGGTTTGGTATTTGGTGCAACTTCAACAAGATCTAATTTCTTTTCTTGAGCTAGGCGCATGGCATCATTTATATGAAATTCACCAAGTACTTCGCCATCAGCACTTATCAATTTGACTCTCTGAGCCCGTATTCTTCTATTCACTCTTGGAATTTGTTTAATCGTTACCTCCAAGGTCTTTTTTTATAAGATTCAAGAAATCCTTTAGCTTCATTATACCAATATCTCCTTTACTATGTTTTCTTACTGAAACGGTATTATTATCGACTTCCCGTTTACCAACAATTATAATATATGGCGCTTTTTGTACTTCAGCTTCTCGAATTCGATAGTTCATTTTCTCAGATTTATCATTCAGCTCTACTCTTAGCTTCTGTTTTAGCAATCTCTTGAATACTTTGTTCGCATACTTGTTCTGTTTGTTGGTAATGGGCATGACGACAACCTGGACTGGTGATAACCATAAGGGAAAAGCGCCCTTGTAATGCTCAATCAGACAACCAATGAATCGCTCTAATGAACCATATATCGCCCGGTGGATGGCAACGACTTCTTTGTGCTGACCATCTTTGTCCATATATTCGATTTTGAAGCGCTTTGGCAGGTTGAAATCAAATTGGATTGTCGTGGCTTGCCACTCCCGACCGAGAGCATCAAGTAGTTTTATGTCGATTTTCGGTCCATAGAAAACTGCTTCACCCTGTTTTCTTGCATACTCCAGGTTCATTTTATCGAGCGCTGAGACAAGGCCTTTCTCAGCACGGATCCATTCTTCATCACTACCCATGTATTTTTCCTTATCATGCTGCCCACGTACTGAAAGATCGATTTTATAGTGGTCAAAACCGAATTTCTTCAGGATTTTTAGGGTTAATTCCAAAACCTTGCAGAGTTCATCTACAATTTGACTTGGTTGACAGAAAATATGGCCATCATCAATAGTGATCCCCCGTACACGCAAAAGGCCGTGAAGGGTTCCTGAGAGTTCATTTCTGTAGACCTGTCCCAGTTCTGCGTACTTGAGTGGTAAATCCTTATAGCTCCTAACCTTTGATTTGTATATCAGAATATGCCCAGGGCAATTCATTGGTTTAAGGATATATTCTTCATTCTCCACAGGCAGAATAAACATATGCTCGTGATAGAAAGCATAGTGACCTGACTGATGCCAAAGATGGCCACGAGCAATATGGGGTGTGGAGACTATTAGATAACCGGCATTTATGTGTTCCTGTAACCAGTACTCCTCAATGAGTCTCTTAACCAATGCACCTTTTGGATGCCAGTAGACTAATCCTGAACCAGCTTCTTCGAAGATTGAATAGAGTTCCAGTTCGGTGCCCAATCTACGATGATCGCGTTGTTTGGCTTCTTCGAGTTTCTTAAGGTAAGCCTTTAACTCTTTGTTGTCTGGAAATGCAATCCCGTAGATTCTTGAGAGCATAGATTGATGGATATCACCCCGCCAATAAGCACCAGCAATACTCAATAGCTTGAATGTCTTGATATAACCAGTACTTGGAACATGGGGGCCTGCACATAGGTCAATAAAATCATTATTTCGGTAAAGACTGACTTCTGGATCTGGGATAGCCTTTACCAGCTCAACCTTATATTGCTCTTCCCTTCTATTGAAGAATTCAATCACTGCCTCTTTTTTCATGGTAATGCGCTCAAAAGGTATGTTCTTAGCGATTATTTCAACCATTTTCTTCTCGATTTTTTCAAGATCTTCCGGAGAGAAACGTTTTTTAGTATCGAAATCATAATAGAAACCCTGCTCAATTGCCGGTCCAATAGCATATTTTGCCTTTGGGAACAAAGATTTTACTGCCATCGCCATGATATGAGAAGCAGAATGCCAGTATATCTTCTTGCCAATATCCGATGAAAAATTAATGAGTTCGAGCTGACAATCATTGGTGATTTCCTTTGAAAGATCGCAGAGCTTACCATTTAACAGTGCCGCAATAACCTTCTTATCCGTAATCAAATCACTGATACGCGAGTCTTTTTCGACCTTGAAATTCTTCCTTTTAAGCTTGACCTTAACCATGTGTCAATTATAGATTATTTTTCTAATTTGTCAAGAGTTAGGCAGGAGAACTCTGAAAAAGTAGTCATCGCTCTCTTGACTTCCAGTGCTCTTTGACTATAATCAGCTATGGGGTATGTAAAATATACGTTTATTGCCCTAATTGGCTGGGGATTTTGGGCAATTGGCAGTAAAATAATGACCCATAATTTCAACACTTCAAGCACTGCATTTTGGATCTCTCTTTGGGGGATTATCTTTTTGTCGATATACCTTGGTTTTCATAGGGATTTGATGGTAAATAGACACGTCCTGTATGCTATACCGATTGGATTAGTCTCTTTGGTGGCAATACTTGGCTTCTACAAAGCACTGAAAATTGGTCCTGTTTCAGTAGTTGTTCCTCTCACAAATATGTATGTGATTTTTCCAGTACTTTATGGATTCATATTTTTGAAAGAGACAATAACTACAATGAGAGTCTTTGGCATAATTTTTGCTATTCTGGCAACGATTTTTCTCTCCTTGTGAAAGTAATAATCTACGAAGACAATATTGAGCACTTCGATCCATTGATAAATTTCTACCCACAATTCTTGCTGCGGGTGGGGATGAGAACAGTCAGCGAAAACACAGCAGATTTTTTCAAACAGGCTAAAATAGGTTATGTGACGCGCAAACTGTTTGACAATAAGAAGATTGGAATCAGTGACCCAGCTTTGTACCTTTCAGCCCGTGCAATAATCAGTAAGCGCATTGTTGTATCTGGTAAAGATACGCAATTCTCAATTGGTTCCCACCCGATCGGATTTTTCAAACAAAAACCACCTTTTCCACAGAACTTAGAGGAAATCAAAAAGACTCTTAAAAAAATAAAGATTACGCAGGAAATAAATGGTTTTCGCCTAGACAAATTGTGGGATTTGATAAAACTGAATAGTATTGTTTTAACCTGTCAGTTCAAGTATACAAAAGCAAAGCACAAAATCCCCAAACACGTTTACATAATCGGTAGAAAAAATAAAGTGTTCGTCGGACAAAAGGTTCATATCCATAAGTTTGTTACTATTGATGTTTCCAATGGCCCAGTATACATTGACAACGATGTTATTATCAGACCTTTTTCAACTATTGTGGGTCCTTCTTATATAGGTCCTGGTTCAATAATAGATCGTGCAAAAATTATTGAATCTAGTATAGGACCATCATGCCGTATCAGTGGCGAGGTTGAGTCCTGTATATTTCAGGCTTACAGTAATAAGTGTCACGAAGGGTTTATTGGACATTCATTCATTGGAGAATGGGTGAATTTAGGTGCGTTGACAACGAATTCCGATCTTAAAAACAACTATAGTTCAATACGCACCAGGATAGGTACAGGAGAACTCGATTCAGGTATGAAAAAACTCGGTTGCTTTATCGGAGACCACACAAAAACAGGTATCAGTACCCTGATTCCAACCGGTGCTATCATCGGTTCGTTTGTGAATTTTTTTGGTGGTGGTATGATGCCTAAATACACCCCGGGTTTCAAGTGGTTAAGTACTACCAAGCAAGAGAACTACGATTTGGCAAAAGCCATTGCTACTGCAAGGATTGTCATGCAGCGGAGAAATGTCAAGATGTCCAAACATTATGAGGAGCTAATCAGAACATATTACAGATGGCAAAATTCGTTGTAGCAATCGATGGTGGAGCCGGTTCGGGCAAGAGTACAACCGCCAGAG
>JAUWLY010000349.1 GCA_030613445.1 Candidatus Stahliibacteriota bacterium
GCGAAAGATTGAAATCGCTACTTGCTGAAGAGGCAGATGATATCACACCTTATTTACTTAAGATGATGAATATGACGCTCGATAAAGACCAGATGGAAAAGGTCCTTCATCTAGATAGTCATTCACTCCAGTTGCAGATATTCCTCGCCGTCGCTACACTATTTGAGAAAGTCACCGCAGAAAGACCCTTGATCTTGATGATCGATGATATTCAATGGTTGGATTCAACAACTGTTGAAATAGTGAACTTCCTTTTGCCCATGGTAAAGAAGAACAAATTTTCACTATACCTTAGCTATCGCATCGGAGATATCTCCAATATTCAGGTATTGTTAGATACGATATTCGACGAATATAAGGATTATGCAATTGAACTCGACCTCAAGAACTTAGACCCAGAATATAGCTCCCAGTTGATAGATAATCTGGCGAGTCAGGAAATCTCCAAATCATTACGCAAGTTTATTATTGCAAAAAGTGGCGGCAATCCCTTTTTCATTGAAGAAATCGTGCGTCGGCTCATTGAATCAGGTAAATTAGCAAAAGGCGATAAACTTGCGCCAGACAGCATACAAATCCCCGGCTCTATTGATGCTGCGGTTACGTCAAGAATAGACAACTTAAATAAAGAAGCAAAGTACCTTTTAAAAATAGCCTCAATCATCGGCCGGTCGTTTCCCCAGGAACTCTTGAAAGAGATCGTCAAGGAAAAAGAAAGCTACCAGCATATTGATGAACTCGAAGCAGCTGAGTTTCTTGTGAAAATCAATAAAGAGAATGAAGTATTCTATGCATTCAGACATGCTCTTTTCCAGGAAGTAGCATACAATAGCCTGCTCAAAAGTGAAAGAATAATCTATCACAAGGTGATCGCCGAGACCATTGAAGAGAAATTCAAAGAGAAGATCGACAGTTATTTAGGCGCATTGGCACATCATTATTATACGGGCAAAATATTTGATAAGGCATTAGATTATTCCATAAAAGCCGGTGATGAAGCAGCCGAATTGTACGCGAATGAGGAGGCGCTTTCATACTACAACCAAGCTCTATCAGTTGCTGAGGACCAACCACAAAAGGCGTTAATCTTTGAAAAAATCGGTAATATCGAATTTATGATCGGTCGTGTGGAGGATTCCTTAGAGCATTATCGTAAAGCAAAAAAACTGGTAAAAGATAAATCTCAAGAAGCCCACAGTATTGCAAAAATTGCCAAAGTCCTGGAGCAGATCGGCGAGCTCGACGAGTCCATAGATATTATGTATAAAGCGATCAAAGCGGCTGAAGGTAGCGAAACACCGGGTATAGTAGAACTGTACTATAACCTGTCAAATATACTCATCGAGTCAAAAGTAGAAAGTGAACAAGCGATGACCCTGGTTGATAAGGGCCTAGCAATTGCTAAAAAAATCGGCGATAAACATTTGCAAGCTGAGGGAATGCACGCGAAAGCTCATATTCTATGGCGTTTGGGTAAAAATGAAGAAACTCTAGGGCTCCTGAAAAAGGCCCAAGCTATCTATGAAGAATTAGGTGAGATCAGGGTCTTACCATACCTTTTCTTGCTCGTTGCTGCGGGCTATCGGGCAATGGGTAATATAAACGCGGCAATAGAGTTTGTAAGAAAAACTATTGATATCGCAAAGAAAATAGGGGACAGAAGAGTAATGGCGATGGGCTATAATAACTTAGGTGTTTACTATGTATTTCTAGGGGATTATCAGACCGCCGTTGATTTTACTGAAAAGAATGTTGAAATCCGTCGGCAGCTGGCTGATAAAAAAGGTGAGGGTATCGGTTTAATGAACATCGGTTTGACCTACAGCTTTCTTGGCAAGTACGAGGATGTTCTTGGTTATTACAATAAAGCTAAGGATTTATTTGAAAGTATCAATGAGATCCGCTGTACAATCACTGTCTATAAACTGATTGCCAACATATTAATGCTTAAGAAACATGAAAAAGAAGCTCACGTATATTTTGAAAAAGCACTCAAGCTTGCTAAAACCACTAAAGAAACAGGTCTTGTCGGTGAAATATTATACTCATATGGTGAATATTTCTGCGATATGGGTGATCTGAAAAAAGCCCGGGAATTATATGAACAAGCAGAACCGATGTTGCTTGAGAGTGATGACAAACATATGCTTTCTGAACTCTATGCTTCGTGGGCTGACACGTATATTAAGACCCGGGATGGTAAAGCGCTTCAGTATGCTGAAAAAAGCTTGAAGTATGGTCTAGAAACGAAAATAAGAAATACAGAAATACGTTCCCTCAGAATATTCGGCCGTGCGCAAGCTTTAGTAGGGGATAATCCTTCTGAAGGCATCAAGAACATCAAGCGCTCAATTGGTATTGCCAAAGAAACAAATGCATTGACCCAGATGGCTCATAGTCTATGTGCCCTTGGAGAAGTATTGATCACAAACGACAAACCAGCTCAGGCACTGGAGTATCTTAACCAGGCCAAGAAGCTTTACACTGATTTCAATGCCCCGCTTTGGATAGAGCAAACCGACGTTCTTATAAAGAAAATATCATGAGTAACTTTCTGCTCTTCCTGCATGATAATGTAACATTGTGAACTGGCTAAAAAAGCAGTCTCTTATTTATCTTTGCATCATACCACTCATTGTCTACATCCTTACTGCCTCCCGAACTCTTCCCTGGGGTGACGGCGCTGAAT
>JAUWLY010000354.1 GCA_030613445.1 Candidatus Stahliibacteriota bacterium
AGAGTTAAAGAGATCGCCGATGGTAAATACAATGCTGAACTTGATAAACTTGTACAGACTAAGGTTGAGGATTTGAGGAAGCTTTACACGGCGCGGGATATAGAAAAGGCGTAAAAGGGGGCAAGCATGGCAGAACTAAAGTTTATCGGTGGTTATCCAGAGTATATGAGGAAATATATCGAAGCCGTCAATCGTACAAGGCTTCAGCGTAAAGATTTCACGCCCAAGGCGATGACCATGGAAGAACGGGATGAAGTGCTCAGGGTTCATCCTGACTATGCAGCCGGCGGCAAACGTGCGATCAGCTTGGGTCCAAATAAAGGGGATATGGCACCTAATGAAGTCGTTGATCTACTTGAAGCCTATCCCTTGATCCAGGGTAATGAGATAGATGTTAACAAACCAGATTACACAGTTGATCTATTGATAGTGGGCGGCGGTCTGGCTGGAACCTCGGCTGCACTGTTTGCAAATGACAATGGTATTGATAAGGATAAGATACTTGTCGTTAATAAACTGCGGCACGGCGACGCCAATTCAATCATGGCTGAGGGTGGTACACAGGCTGCTGATCGTGAAAACGATTCGCCAGCCCGTCATTTTCTAGATGCTATTGGTGGGGGGCACTTCACTAATAAACCAGATGTGCTGAGAGCACTTGTCGAAGATGCACCGCTCATAATGAAATGGCTTTGTGATCTCGGTGCAATTATCGACCGGGAAGAAGATGACACTTTTGTGGAGAAGGCAGGTGGTGGAACTTCAAGAAGAAGGATGCACGCTTGCAAAGACTATACTGGTCTTGAGGAGCTGAGGGTTATCAGAGATGAATTCAGGAGTCGCGAGATACCCAGTCTTGAGTATTTGCCAGTTATTGAGTTCCTGACTGATGGTAACCGGGTTACTGGTGCTGTGCTCTATAACCTCGAAACTGGTGATTATAAGATTGTCCAGGCAAAGGCAACGATTCTGGCAACTGGTGGTTTTGGACGTCTCCACGTGAGGGGTTTTCCAACGACGAATCATTATGGTGCTACTTGTGACGGTCTAGTCCTTGCTTACCGCGTGGGTGCTAAACTGAGAGATACTGATACGGTTCAGTACCATCCGACCGGTGCGGCGTACCCGCAGCAGATAATCGGCCTTCTGTTAACCGAGAAGCTAAGGAGTATGGGTGCTCAACCAGTTAATAAGGATGGCGAAGCATTCGTTTTTCCGCTTGAACCGCGCGACGTCGAAGCTGCGAGTTTCATCCGGGAATGTTATGTAAAGGACAAGGGTATTGTGACACCTACGGGCATGCGCGGTATCTGGCTTGATACGCCGATGATCGAACTTCGGAACGGTAAAGGGACGATAGAAAAATCATTCCCGGGTATGTTGAGGATGTTCGAGCGGTTCGATCTTGATATACGTAAGGACCCGGTTCTTGTTTTCCCAACATTACATTATCAGAATGGTGGTGTTGAGACCGATCCCTGGGGTAAAACCAATATTGATAGTCTTTGGGTTGCTGGCGAGGTTTCTGGCGGTGTGCACGGTAAGAACCGTCTCATGGGTAACTCAACTCTTGACTGTCTTGTCTTTGGTCGAAGGTCAGGGATTTCAACCGCAGAATATCTAAAATCTAACCCGCAGCACGGCAAGTTGACGATCGGCCACATGAATAAGTATGTCGAGCTGCTCAAAGAAGCCGGGGTCGAGACGACCCGTAAGGCACCTATTTTACTCCCTGAATACCGTGGTAAAGCAGTATTGGCTCGTATGATCGATGTGTTTTAGCCGATAGCTGATAGTAGATTGTAGATAGATGATAGCAGGTGACAGGTAACAGATAACAGTAAGCAAAGGTTGTAAAATGAAGGGCGGCTTTAGCCGCCCTTCATTTTTATTTGTAATCAGTTGTTTGTATTCTGTTACGTATTTCAGTTATCCGTTATCTGCTATCTGTTAACTGTCCAAGATTTTTTCCACTTCTTCTTTGTCTAAATCCATCACATATGGGATACCAGAGATATCAGTGGCTTGTTTTGTGATCGATGCGATGTCATCTCGTGTAATGTGCTCGAGCGCGAATTTCCGACTACCGGTCATCAACTGTTTGAGACCCTGGGCAAGTCGTTCAACGTATGTATATAGGCCCAATGCGCCGGTTGGTATTTTGTCAAATTCTTTGCCCAGTTCTTTTTTCAATTTCGATGCAGTAACGAATATTTCTTCTTTTCTATTGCCGAAGCGTTCGACAAATACAGGAACTTCTTCTTCCTCGATTTTTTTGCCAATCGTTTTGCCAACCATTGCAGCACATAGTGGCGCACGAGCCATTCCAACGATCTTTGTATATGGGGCACCGAGCGCAATGGCTTTGAAGATATGGTCTTCAAGCGAGAAACCACCAGCAAAGGCAAGATCAGCTACGTACTTACCCTTTTTCGAAAGTTTATCAGTATAGAAATAAGTTAGTGAGTGGATTTCAACCGGTGGCATACCCCATTCATTCATCATGCGCCATGGGCTCATTCCAGTACCACCACCAGCACCTTCTACGGTTAAGAGATCGATTTTT
>JAUWLY010000049.1 GCA_030613445.1 Candidatus Stahliibacteriota bacterium
CATAAAGGACTCATTCTATCGACTGATTTTACTCTTCAGGTCCTCAACTTCAATGAGCAATCTATTCCTCTCTGATTCACTCTGTGCATCTTTGATATACGGAACTACTTGCAGTATATCTCCCACGTAATCAAGTAACCTAACCGCTTCGCTAACATGAGTATGAGACACTATCTTCTTTCTTGCCTGTTTGATCACAACCTCAAAATCCTTGAGAGAAAACGGCATGAGGATACGCGGGTATATGCTCAATTCATAAAGGTATAACCCTCCATTATTGTCATCAGTTTCACCATCTGTATATGTAAAATAAAACCCGATAACCTTTATAAGTTGTATGTCGGGTGACTTCAACTGAGTCTCAAACAACCCACCTTTCCGTCCTACAACCACGGAATCCCAATCGACCCCTGAGAAACTATAGTACAGAATCAGGTTCTCAACCTGGATTTCCGAAGTTATCCTAACGAGTAAATCGGGCGAATCCTTCACATAACAAAGATTCACACCGCTAATAATTGCAAATATAAGAACTGTATTCATCTCAACTCCTTATTCATGACATAGGCGTCATCACCATTAATATAGTATAATCTGTGCCGGTGCGAAATAGCATAACCGAGACTTTCGTACATCTTGATCGCCGCAGTGTTATCTGTCCTAACCTCAAGATGGGCATAAGTGCAATTTCGATCAAGAGCAATTTTTTCGAGCCGGTGCATTAATTCAGTCCCGATACCGTTGCGCTGACACTCTTTGGTTACCGCGATATTTGTTATGTGGAACTTCCCATCATTACACGACGCCAACGAATACCCTACCACTTCTTTCTCGCATTCTACGACAAAAGCAATCGTTTTTTTCACCACCAGGTCATGTTCAAAAAAAGACCTGGGCCACGGATTTGGAAAAAATCGTACCTCTAATTCATAGACCTTGTCTATGTCATCAAAGTGCATTTGTCTTATTGTAATTTCTCTCGGCATCAGTCTTCTTTATATAAAAAGGTTCAAGGACCTCAAGGTCGTCAAAGTCCTTCGCCTTAATTCTCGGTAATGCTATAATTACAAGCTTTGTTGCAGAAGGTAAAACAAAATCTTCCGCTAAGAAAATCAGCTTCTCGCTATTAGTCGCCAAGCCTTGCTCCCTGAATACTTCAACACCGGATCCCGCAATGATCGTGTTGCCTTGAATGCGGTCAAGAATAATATCAGGTCTTGTAAGCTCATACGCACTCGTTCTCTTACCTCCCTCATAAACAGCAGTGTATATCTCCTTTTGAAACGCATTGATAACGGCGATTACAGGTTCATGTGTAAACGATAAGGGAATACCGATAAGATCGAGCGTGTTCACCGCGACCGCAGGGATCCTTTGTGCCAAAGCTAAGCCTTTCGCTAAACTGAGGCCGACTCTCAACGATGTAAACATCCCCGGTCCAATGCTTATTGCCAGCGCCTTGATTTCTCCTTCATCAAATTCATTGACAAGCCGCTTTGCCTCAGCAAACAACCCAGCATCCCGAGATCCACCATGTAACTGACGTTCCCTCTTTATTTCACAAACCAGTCTCTCATCTTCATTGATTGATAAAGAAAAAACCGTGGATGATGTCTCAATCCCTAATATCTTCAACTGTCAGCTCCCGTCTATTTCGCTTATCTATAACGATCTTTACATGGATACCGGTAGTCGGTTTTGTATTGAGACGATCCGCCCATTCGATCACGGTAATACCCTTGTCGATAATATACTCTTCGATCGGTAACATATCCAATGCTTCCGCCTCGAGACGATAAAGGTCGATATGAGCAACTGGCAGCCTTCCTTCGTAGTCAGTAGCAATGACAAAGCTTGAACTGGTAACTTCTTCCTCAACACCCAAGCCAATACAAAGACCCTTTACAAAAACAGTCTTGCCGCTTCCCAGTTCGCCGTACAGATATATAATATCCCCTGGTTTAAGCTCGGCAGCAAGTTCCTTACCGATCTCCATGGTCTCTTTGAAAGAAGATGAGATTATTCTCCGAATATGCTTTGTGTCATGCATTGTATTCATAGATCTTAAAAACTCCAAAGGTGGTAAGATCTTGATCAAAATAAGCGATTTTCTTTATCTGTTTGGCCATGAATTGACCCCACCCACCAGTCGCAACACATAGTAAGCTCTTCTTACACTCCCGTCTTACAGCCTGGATAAGACCCTGAATCATCACTACTGCACCATTAACAATACCTGACTGAATGCACTCCTCAGTACTCTGACCGATGACTCTTTGGGGTAACTGAAGAGTTACTTTTTTCAAAAGTGCGGTACGGCTTGCAAGCCCATCCAAGAATAAGCCCATACCTGGTGTGATAAGTCCACCCAAGTAATGACCATCCTTCAAAACAACATCAAGCGTCGTCGCCGTTCCAAAACTTACGATGAGCAGATCTTTTCTATAGCGCGCTAAACCACCGACTGCATTGGCAATACGGTCTGCACCAAGCGTCGTTGGTTTACGATAATCGAATTTCAGGTAACAGTCTGCTTTTGAAGAAACAATGACCGGTTCTATTCTGTAATGGCGTTTGAGAAAACGTACAACTCTTGGCGTAATTCTGGGCATAACTGACGCAATAGCGGCACCGATAATTTTTTTACTGCCCAACATCTTCACTAAGTCGCGCTCGATATGTTTACTCTGGACCGGGGATACTGTCCTTTTTGCAAGACAGCCATCGCGATACACACCAACATGGATGTATGAATTGCCAATGTCAAAAGCGGCTACCATCTCAATCTGCGGATATCCCCGTAACAGAACTTCCGGATCATTCCAGTTTCATCCCTAAGTAGAAGCGCCCAATCATCATCAATACCATGTACTAAACCCCTGAAAACACCCTTGGAAGTAATCACCTCAATTGACTCGCCAATGCCATCGATGTAATTTAATACCTCCTTCACTTTTATACCTCGGTTCTGCAATTCATCATACAGCGGATTGAATTTGTCGATAAGATGCGTGAGTATCTCGTCGATATCAAAAGTTTTTCCTGCATCGATCTTGAGAGATGTGACATTTTCCAACGTCGGTATAAATCCATCATTATTGACATTCAAACCTATCCCACAGATAACCGCATCTCCGGACTGTTCGCAGATGATACCCGATACCTTTTTCTCATTGAGCAGAACATCATTGGGCCAGTGTATTGACAACCGAGAAAAACCATAATCCTCCAGGACCTTCACCATAACCAGAGATGCTAATAAGGGGATCGAACTTAACCGTGTATGCGGGAAAAGTAAAAGCGAAACATACAGCCCACCAGGTGGTGAATACCACGTCCGCCCCTGTCTGCCACGACCATGTTTCTGGCGTAAGGAAAAAATCGCCAGCTCTTTATTTTGATTTACAAATCTTTTTGCGGTATCTTGCGTTGATATTACTTCTTTGAACCTGATGATCCGTTTGATCATTAAGATTAATAAAAGATCTTAAGCGATGCTCCTTGAAACGCTACGTACCCGTCCTTGATCTTTAGCGAATCAATATCAAACCACGTGGCGCTCATAATTCCAACAACAAACTCTAAGTCGTCATTCTCCTCGACCACAAGTTCTGTAAAAGCCGTGGCTGTAAACTGGTATGACGTATCAATAAGTGGAACACTCATGGTATCATGGATATAGCGCACTGATTCAACCGTCAATCTGAGATTCTGATACGAACCGGGTGTCACCTCAACATAGCTATCAGTAATACTTACGAAGTCAGAAACCTGGATGCCAACTGCTACTTGTTTTGCGCCTTCCCAGACCGTGACGTATCCATCAACTTCAGGCATATCAATCCTCGTAACCGTCATACTGATATCACCGAGCGTGCCGTCAAAGAGCGCACCATCATTAACACCGAACTCAATTGCAGCCTGACCAGCACAACCAATAATAAGTAGCGGTAAAATAAGCCAAATCCATCTTTTCATCGTACCTCCTTATGTTAGTTTATTCTAAATGAATGATATGTCAAGATGAAGAACAAGGTGACTGGAGTCTTGCAAAAATTTTGAATATCGTTATAATAAACAACAAATAAGGAGATTATATGCAAGGTTATTATCGCTTTTCAACAATTAATAAAAATACAATTATCTTTGTTAGTGAAGATGATTTATGGACCGTCCCTGCACCGGGCGGTCTGGCGCGAAGGTTGACCTCAAATCTCGCTCAAGTAAGCCATCCCTTGATTTCACCTAATGGCAAAGATGTCGCATTTGTCGGTTTTGAAGAAGGACAATCTGAAATATATTTCATGCCGGCTCAAGGCGGAACCGCAAAAAGGCTAACTTACTTCGGTGCGAATTGTACCGTGGTTGGCTGGAGCCGTGACAGCAAGCGAATCTTTTTTGCAAGCAATACCAAACAGTGGTACTTAAGAACAATGTACATCTATTCAATAAGTAAATCTAAGGATACACCAAAGATCATTCGCGTCGGACCAGCTACGCAGATTGCATTTGCTCCTGATTCAGGCATTGTTATTGGTCGCCACACCGTTGATCCAGCACGTTGGAAAAGATATCGTGGAGGCACGGCAGGTATACTCTGGGTGGATGCGCGCGGCAATGGTAATTTCAGGAAGCTAATAGACCTTAAAGGTAATTTCGCCTCACCGATGTGGATCGGTAAGAGGATTTATTTCATATGTGATCATGAAGGTATCGGCAATATCTACTCTTGTTTACCCAGTGGCAAAGCGCTACAGCGTCATACCCTTCATACTGATTTCTACGTAAGGAATGCAAGTACTGACGGCAAGAACATCACTTACCAGGCTGGCGGTAATCTGTATGTCTACGATATTACCCAGGCTAAATCAAAGAAGGTAAATATCCAGTACCATAGTCCGCGAGTTCAGACTAATCGCAAATTCGTCAGTGCCGCTGACTATCTGGAAGATTATTCAATCCACCCCAAGGGTGAGATGATTTCAGTAACGAGTCGCGGCAAGGTTTTCTCAATGGCGAACTGGGAAGGTCCAGTAATGCAAGCCGGGCAAACAGTTAAGGCGCGCTATCGTCTTGGTCGATGGCTTTCAGATGGAAAACGTCTAGTTGTTGTCACTGACGATAAAGGTGAAGATACTTTGCAGATCCACTATACTAAAGGTAGTAAGAAGGTACAAGCCCTTCCTATATTGGATATCGGTCGACCGATCGAACTCGAACCTTCGCCAACCAAACCACTCGTTGCCCTAACCAATCATCGTTTTGAACTAGTGCTTGTGAATTTGAAATCAAAGAAGCGCATCATCCTTGACCGCAGCAAGCATCATCGAATCAATGACATAACCTGGTCACCAGATGGGACATGGCTTGCATACAGTTACCTAGATTCAGCAAGAACCGCGTGTATCAAATTATGTAATACGATGACCAGAAAGACATATATTGCAACGAGGACTGTATTGCAGGATTTCTCACCGACCTTTGATCCTGATGGTAAATACCTGTATTTCCTGTCTAATCGGCATTTTGACCCGGTATATGATACAATGCAATTTGAGCTTGGCTTTCCAGCAAATATTAAACCCTATTTAGTAACCTTGAGCAAAAAAACTGCATCACCATTCAGGTACACCCAGATTGCACCAAAAGGTCTTGAGAAACCAGCTTTTAATAAATCGATGCTACAACCCAAGAAGCCGTTAAAACATTTGGAAATCGACATTGCAGGTATTCAAGATAGGGTGATATCGTTTCCAGTACAAGCCGGCATATATGAACAGATCTGGGCGGTCAAGGATAAGGTCTTGTACACGAAATCTCCGATTGTCGGTGGTATTGAATCTTGGTTTACTGATACTGTACAGTCCAGAGCAACGCTCCATATTTATGACCTAAAAGAACAAAAGGCGAGTGTTATTACTTCAGGTATCACCAATTTTAAAATTTCCCAAAACAGTGAAATTCTTGTATACCGAGCCAAGAACAGCTTGAGGATTGCTAAGCCGATTGAAAATCTCGATACAAAACTCCAAAAAGAACCAGCTGGACCAAAAAGCGGTTGGTTTGATCTTAGGCGCATAAAAGTACTCGTTGAGCCGCGCAATGAATGGCGACAGATGTATCGCGATGTCTGGCGTCTGCAGCGTGATCATTTTTGGACTAAAGATATGTCTGGGATCGATTGGAAAAAGGTGTACAAGAAATACCTGCCTTTATTAGATCGGCTTGGTGCCCGTTCAGAATTCTCTGATCTGATCTGGGAAATGCAGGGTGAACTCGGCACGTCACACGCCTATGAATGGGGTGGCGACTACCGAAAACATCCGCAGTATCAACAAGGTTTCCTTGGTGCTGATCTGGAATATGACAGAAAGTTCAATGCTTATCGCATAGCGAACATTATTAAAGGTGATCCCTGGGAGCAAACCAAGACTTCGCCTTTGCTCACACCAGGTTTGAATATCAAAAAGGGCGACCTCCTATTCAATATCGATGGTTCGAGAGTCAACAAAAAAACATCGCCTGAGGAAATGCTGATTAATCGTGCTGGTGCAGAAATCGCAATAACAATCGCTAATTCAAGAGGCAGAACCAAGAAGACAGTAACCATAAAAACGCTCCCGGATGAAAGCGGTGCACGTTACCGTGACTGGGTTGAGGCAAACTGCGTAAAGGTCCACCAAGCCAGCAAGAACAAAATAGGATATGTTCACATCCCGGATATGGGACCGTCCGGCTTTGCTGAATTTCACCGGTATTTCTTGAGCGAAATTCAATACCCTGGTCTTATAGTCGATGTCAGGTTCAATCGTGGCGGTCATGTTTCGCAACTCCTCCTTGAAAAATTGACGCGCAAAAGGATTGCCTATGATATCCCCCGCTGGGCACCACCTGAACCATATCCTTCAGAATCAGTACTCGGTCCAATTGTCTGTCTCACCAACGAGAACGCCGGCTCAGATGGTGATATATTCAGCCACGCTTTTAAACTCTACAAGATCGGACCGCTTATCGGTAAACGCACCTGGGGTGGGGTTGTCGGCATTTCTCCATACTATACCCTATCTGATGGTGGTTTAACTACCCAGCCAGAATACTCTTTTTGGTTTATTGACGTAGGCTGGCACGTGGAGAATTACGGGACTGACCCAGATATCGAAGTTGAAAACAAACCACAGGATTATGCAAAAGGTCGCGACCGGCAACTGGCTAGAGGCATAAAAGAATGTCTCAAACTAATGAAGAAGAATCCACCCAAAATCCCTAAGTTTGGGAAGAGACCAAGTCTAAGATTGCCCACTAAGTTAGGTTAAGAGAATTACATATTAATGGCTATCATGACCAACCGAAATTCCGCATTGCTTCACCAGGCTCACCAGTAAGAGGATCATAATACTCCTTACTGTTTTAAATTGGTTATTCTACAGTCTACTAAGTAGCGTGACTTGAAATCAGTCATGTCACCGGCTTTCTTGCCAGGTACCGGAAAAAGACGCGCTGACAAGGGTTTGTTGAGTTGAATCGATAAAGCCGCCACATCAAGAAGGATCGCGTAGAGTTCCTTAGCAGATATGTTCCCGGGCAATGGGATACAGTCAAGCCCAGTCCCACAAACTGAAGAGCAAGCCAAAATAATCCCAATATCAATGGCTCCACGGCTCCAACTGCGAGCAAGTCCATAGTCTTCAAGAACCGGCAACATCAAACCAGAATACCCACACTTTTTCACATCTATAGATCTTAAAGCCCTGGTCAGTATCGCTGATATTGCCAGTGTACCTGGTCCACCGAATTTCCCGAGTTTTAACTTTTCAAAAGCATATGCAAGGCTTTCATCCTTGACCAATGAAGGCGCTGGAGATATATCAACCCCTTTGAACAATACTCTTTCTCTTTTCCCAAGGTTCTGGGCTAGTCGATCAATCTTCCTGAATTCCTTTGCAAGAACTAACTTAAGATAATGTCCAGCTTTTGCCAAACTTTTTGCTCGGCAGAAAGCCCTGGCTACCAGATCACTGCACTCAATACCGATCGAGAAACAGGTTTTCCCCTCATGGTATGAAGCAGGAAAAAAGGGGATATCAGAAGGACAGCTAGCGATCCCTGCAAAACGGAAATTGCCAAAACCTCTTTTCGTACATCGTGAAATCTCCAGGATTGACCTTGCGGTTTTTTGACAAGCTAGAAAATCTATACCATTTTTACGATTTCCAATAGTCACCGAACCAGAGACAATCGAAGTCGCGCTCAATATTTCCGGAATTGCTCTGATATGAGATGGATTCTGAACCGTACCGATGCTTGCAAAATCAATCTGGTTTTCTTTGCACAATTCTTCGAGGTCATTGATATAACGAAGCCTCATGCGCAAGCTCCTTTTCCTAAGGTATACTGGCCACGGTTGGGTTACCATGCGCACTGTCTGTACTCCAATCCCCTTGTTTTCAAAAACCGCTTTAGCCTTTGAAAGAAATCGCCCGATCTTTCTTATCTTTGACGCTTTTAATGGATATTCAAGATCAGTGCCATAAGTAATCGTGCGTATCTTCACGTAGGAAAATAATAGTCATTATTGACACCTGGTCAAGGCACTCTTGTCCATCCCAAGTCAGTTGACATCGAGCTCATTCTATATATAATATTAGTTATGGACTGTAATATAGAAGCCAATCTGAAGCATTGTAATTGCACTTATGAGCCATGTTCTCGTAAGGGCAAATGTTGTGAATGCATTAGTTATCATCTGTCCATCAATGAATTGCCCGCTTGCTGTTTTCCTGATGATATTGAAAAGACCTATGACCGATCTTTTGCACGTTTTGCAGAGATTTTCAAGGAGTCCTGAAGGCTTTGAATGGAACTTATTTTTGAAATATCAAAACAAGGACGCAAAGGCTACTCATTATCGGCCTGCGATGTTCCGGAAATAGAGATCTCAGCTCGTTTTCGTCGCAAGAAAATCGCGGCATTGCCTGAAGTAAGTGAACCTCAAGTAATGCGGCATTTTGTCAACCTCTCCTCAATGAATCATCATGTTGATAAGGATTTCTACCCGCTTGGTTCTTGCACAATGAAATATAATCCAAAGATTAACGAAGAAACATCGCGGCTTGACGGTTTTACTGATCTCCATCCTTTGCAGCCAGAAAAAACGACCCAAGGCGCCTTAAGGTTAATGTATGAATTAGGTGATTATTTAAAGAAGATCGTAAACCTTGATGCAATAACGTTGCAACCAGCTGCCGGCGCTCAGGGTGAATTCACCGCGATCAGCATGTTCAAAACTCATTTTAACAAACAGAATGAAGCTCGTCAGTATATCCTGGTCCCTGATTCAGCACACGGAACCAACCCCGCAAGTGTGAATTTTTCAGGGTTCAAACCCATTACCCAACCATCAAATGACAAAGGACTCGTCGATGTCAGCAAACTCAAAGAACTCATGAATGAAGAATTTGCCGGACTTATGCTGACCAACCCCAATACCTTGGGCCTTTTTGAAAAAGAGGTTAAAGAAATCACCGCTATTGTGCATGAAAAGGGCGGTCTTGTTTACCTTGATGGTGCCAATCTCAATCCTCTGCTGGGCATCACAAGACCAGGTGATATGGGCTTTGATGCAGTCCATTTCAATCTGCACAAGACATTTTCAACACCCCATGGTGGCGGTGGCCCTGGTGCAGGTCCGGTTGCAGTTACCAAAACCCTTGCCCCCTATCTACCGGTCCCTATTGTATCCAAAAGAGATTCAATGTATACTTTAGACTATGACTTACCTGACACGATCGGCAAGGTCCAGACTTTTTATGGCAATTTTCTCGTCCTGGTGCGAGCCTACACTTATTTGAGAATGGTTGGCGAACAAGGGTTAAGAAAAATATCCAAATCAGCGATTCTTAATGCTAATTATATAATTCAATTATTAAAAGATGATTATTATTTACCGTTTGACGGGTTTTGCATGCATGAAGGTGTTTTATCAGGAAAAGCATTACGCGACCGCGGAGTCAAGACACTCGACATCGCAAAAAGACTTCTGGACTTCGGCCTGCACGCACCTACCGTGTATTTTCCCCTGATCGTTAGTGAGGCACTGATGATTGAACCGACTGACAGTGAATCAAAGGAGACCTTGGATTACTTTATTGACGTAATGAAACAAATACGCAAGGACGCCGAGGATCATCCCGACATCCTGAAATCAGCACCTCATAATACACCGGTACGTCGTCTTGACGAAGTGAAGGCGATAAAAGAACTTAAGGTAAAATGGACGAACCAAAATTCGAAGTAACTGAAGAGAGAAAGAAAATTCTGCTCAATAAGATCGCTCAGAAGGCGATCGACTATCGTTTATCGCCAGTCGCAATCGTTATGTTGGAATCAGCAAAACCACTCGCCTTTTTGGGGAATCAGTTCTTGATATTTATGCAACCTTTTTACCGCGCGCTATTTAATTATCGTGAATACGAAGAGATAACTGCAATGTTGGAGGATCGAGCTAACATTGAGGCGTTAATATGTGAAATCGAACGTCTTGAGGAGGCTAGGCATGAAGCAAAAAGAGCCAAAAAGAATTCTGGCCACTGATTGTGGCAGCACTACGACCAAAGCTATTCTAATCGAGGAAAAAGGCGAAGAGTACCGACTCGTTGTAAGAGGGGAAGCTCCAACAACTGTGGAGGCTCCTTTTGAGGATGTCACAAGAGGAGTTCTAAACTCAGTGCGTGAGGTCGAGGAGCTCTCTGGTATAAAGCTACTGGATGGAGAAGATATTATCAAAGGCGCAAAGGACAAAGAAGGTGTTGATCTCTACGTCTCAACCTCTTCAGCAGGCGGTGGTCTGCAAATGATGGTCGCAGGTGTCGTTTTAACAATGACCGCAGAAAGTGCAGCGCGTGCTGCCCTTGGTGCAGGAGCAATCGTAATGGACGTCATTGCCTCAAACGACGGTAGACTACCCCATCAAAAAATAGAGCGAATAAGAAATCTGCGACCAGACATGATACTCCTGTCCGGCGGTATTGATGGTGGGACTATTTCCCACGTTGTCGAATTGGCAGAACTAATAAAGGCGGCTGATCCAAGACCAAGGTTCGGCACCGGCTACCGACTCCCAGTTATCTATGCTGGTAACAAAGACGCCCGCGATATCATCCTCAATACTTTGAAGGAAAATACAGAGTTGGTTATCGTTGAAAACCTTCGCCCGGTTCTTGAAAGAGAAAATCTCAATCCGGCACGTGATAAAATTCATGATCAGTTTATGGAACATGTGATGGCGCACGCACCAGGATACAAAAACCTTATGGTCATAACCGACGTACCGATTATGCCTACGCCTGGAGCGGTCGGCCTTCTTGTTGAAACGGTTGCTAAGAAAGAAAATATCGCCGCAATCGGCGTTGATATCGGTGGTGCAACAACTGATGTATTTTCAGTATTCCAGGGAATCTTCAACCGAACGGTCAGCGCCAACCTCGGTATGTCTTATTCAATAAGCAATGTGCTTGCTGAAGCTGGTATTGAAAATATCATGCGTTGGTTACCTGAGGATATCGAGGAAAAAAGCCTCCGAAACCGAATAAGAAACAAAATGATCCGTCCAACTACAATACCCAGTGCCTTAGTAGATTTGAAGATTGAACAGGCCATAGCCCGCGAGGCTTTAAGATTGGCTTTTGAACAACACAAGAGTATGGCAGTCGGTCTAAAAGGCATTCAACAGGAAAGAACAATCTCGGATGCGTTTTCCCAAAGTATGACCGGCGAAAGCCTTATCGACCTCATGGCCTTGAACCTTATCATTGGATCAGGTGGCGCCCTTTCCCATTCACCGCGTAGAAATCAAGCAGCCTTGATGACTATCGACGCGTTTCTGCCTGAAGGCATAACTCGCCTTGCGGTTGACTCGATATTCATGATGCCGCATCTTGGTGTTTTGTCAACGGTCCATGAAAAATCAGCCACTGAGGTCTTTAACAAAGATTGCCTTATCCTATTAGGTTCTTGCATCGCCCCCCTCGGGGTCGGCAAAGAGGGCCAAAAAGCCATCACTATCAAACTTGAACGCAAAGATAAAAAACCTGAGGATCTAGTCGTTAAATTTGGTGAAATCAAACTCCTCCCGCTTGCGCAAGGAGAGGAAGCAAAGGCCATATTGCAGCGTTCCACGCTCGAATTCGGCAAATTGCCTGTTGAGATCGGGGAAAGGATGCAAAGGCTCTTCGCTCAAGAACTCACCCCTGAGGAGGCGGTGGGAAGGATCATCGGTGAGGTGCGAGACAGGGGGGATGCTGCCCTTCTCGATTACACCAGATGGCTCGACGGGGTGGCGCTCGAATCCTTGGAAGTTAGCGAGGAGGAGATCAGAGAAGCCTACAGAGAAGTGGATGAGGAGCTTATCGCGGCGCTTAATGTTGCTGCT
>JAUWLY010000207.1 GCA_030613445.1 Candidatus Stahliibacteriota bacterium
CTTCGCAAAGACCCAGTCTTAGGGCGTTGGGTTATCATCTCGACAGAACGGGCAAAACGACCAAAAGATTTTAAATCGACCCCCGAGAAAAAAGTAGTGCCGCCTGATCAATGTCCTTTCTGCCCAGGGAATGAGGATGCAACACCTCCGGAAATAATGGCATACCGTCCTGATGAAACCAAGCCAAATACCCCAGGTTGGTCCTTGCGCGTCATCCCCAATAAATTCCCTGCTTTGCTTATTGAAGGTGATATCAGCCGGCGGGGTGAAGGAAGCTACGATCGTATGAATGGTATTGGTGCCCACGAAGTAATAATAGAAACCCCTGATCATTCCATGGACCTTGCTGATCTGGAAATCGAGCATTTTCAGAATGTCTTGTATGCATACCAGGAAAGGATGCTCGATTTGAAAAAGGACCAGAGACTGCGCTACACCATGGTTTTCAAGAACTTTGGGGCGGCAGCTGGTGCTTCACTTGAGCACAGCCACTCTCAATTAATTGCAACTCCTATCGTTCCCAAACGGGTGATTGAGGAAATGGATGGCGCTAAACGCTACTATGAATACCGTGAACGATGCATTTTTTGCGATATCGTAGTTCAGGAGACCAAAGTCAGAAAGCGTTTGATCAGCGAAAACAATACATTTATCCTGATATGCCCGTTTGCTCCGCGTTTTCCATTCGAGACATGGATACTCCCGCGGAATCACATGTCTAACTTTGAAGATGCATCGAGAAGCGAGCTCGATGATCTTGCTTCTATTCTCAAAGATTGTCTGTTGAGGATAAAAAAAGCACTCAATATACCACCGTATAACTATATTATACACACGACACCGATTACCCTGCGGGGTATTGAGTTTTACCATTATCACCTGGAAATCATACCAGTCCTTACTCATATTGCTGGTTTTGAGTGGGGGACGGGGTTCTACATAAATCCAACTGCGCCTGAAGAATCTGCGTCATACCTCAAGAATATTATATAGAAAGAAAGGAAAGAAGGCTTAAAGACGTCATTAACGGTAAAGTCTAAATGTCAAATGTCAAATGTCAACTGAAATCTCAATGTCTAATGTCAAATTTTGTATTTTGTAATTTGGATTTTGGCATTGATTTGGCATTTGGATCTTGGAATTTATCATTAAATACACTTTCTTTCTTGATTCCAGTATCTGATCTTTCATACCCTCTACAGTTGAAGATTATGTCCGATAAGGCTTATTAACCGTGAAGATCGCTTTTATTGCATCTGAAGCAACACCTTATGCCAAGACTGGTGGACTTGCTGATGTTGTTGGTGCTTTACCTATTTCACTCAGACAACTCGGTCTAGACGTCGCCGTTTTTTTGCCCAGGTATAATGGAATAGGAGGCACTTTATGCGACCACATCTCAATAGAAATGGGTAAGAGATATGAGGTTGATATATACAAAGATAATGAATTCTATTTTATAGACTATCCAGATTTTTTTAAGCGCGCCGGACTCTATGGAACTAAAAAAGGCGATTTTCCAGACAACTGTGAACGTTTTACACTATTCTCCAAGGTTGTCTCAGAACTCGTTCTAAAAAGTTCGTATGATATAGTTCATTGCCACGACTGGCAAACCGGTCTCGTTCCATTGTATCTGAAACTCGGCAAAAGCACAGCGCGAAGCATTTTTACGATCCATAACCTGGGATATCAAGGTCGTTTTCCTGCGCAAAAGTGGATGATTCTCGGACTTAACCATGATTATTTTACACCTGAAGGTATTGAATATTATGGAGATATTAATTTCTTAAAAGCCGGTATCCTATATGGTGATATGGTAACTACCGTTTCACAGAATTATGCTCAAGAAATCCAGAAACCGGAATTGGGTTTTGGACTTGATGGTGTACTGAGGAGCAGGCGAGCTAATTTGATCGGAATTGTCAATGGTATTGATTATGATCAGTGGAACCCGGAAACGGATGATCTGATCTACAATAACTACACTGATTTCAGCGGAAAAAAGAAAAATAAACAAAAGTTGATGGATGAGTGCTGTTTCAAAGGCGCAAGACCCTTGGTTGGCATGGTTTCCCGTATTGCTGCACAGAAGGGGTTTGATATATTCGTTAAGGTATTTGATTCCTTAATTGACTTGGGCTTTAATATGATAATCCTCGGTTCTGGGGACGAGAGCTACCATAAAAAATTGACTACTTTTGGGAATGTTTATCCGCAACGGGTATCTGTTAATATCAAATTCGATGAGAAACTAGCCCATCGTATATATGCGGGTAGCGATTTCTTTCTCATGCCATCAAAGTATGAGCCTTGCGGTCTCGGTCAACTAATTAGCCTCAGATACGGCACCCTACCGATTGTGCGGCGTACTGGTGGGTTGGCTGATACGATCAAAGATTATGATCCCATATCTGCTAAAGGTAATGGTTTTGTTTTTACTGAATATGCAAGCAAACATCTGCTTGCTGCCTTGTCGAGAAGCATGATGGTTTACAATTGCTCGGATGCTTTTGAAAAACTCTCGGAAAAATGCATGACGTACGATTTCTCATGGGACAGATCTGCCAAGAAATATATTCAATTGTACGAAAAAGCAAGATTATCGAGCAAAAGAGACTAAATCCAGGGAATTAAACCATTAGCCATCAAACATACGTCTAATAGTAATGAAAGGTGATGAGGATGCTATTTATGTCAGGAGATTCAAGGCCGGTGATGAAAAAGCTTTTGATGAACTATTCGAGAAGTATCAATTGTCTATTTACAGTATTTGCTACAGATACTCGAGGAATGAAGCTGATGCACGTGAACTTACACAGGATACCTTTATGAAGGTCTATAATAACCTCAATAAGTTCAGGGAAAAGTCGAAGTTCTTCACGTGGCTATACAGGATTACTGTTAACACTTGTCTTTCATTCAAGCGCAAACAAAAAGAACCCCTTCTGGATTTTGAACCGGCGAAAGAATCAGTGGACTTAGGAAAACGGGTGAGGATGAAAATAGCAATTGATGATGCTCTATTGAAGTTACCCAAACGGCAAAAGTTGTGTTTTATTCTCCGCCATTATGAAGGTCATACTTTCTTCGAAATAGCCGATATCATGGGTATTACAACTGGTGCTGCTAAGGCAAATCATCATCACGCAGTTAAGAAACTTAGAGTTTTGCTGGAGGCGTGGACATGAGAGTATGCCAGAAGTTTAAGCATAAGGTTATAGATTACTTAGAGCACGCTATGTCTCAAGAAGAGCACCGTAGATTTGAGGAACATTTGATCAGTTGTAAGCATTGCCAGGAGGAATATATCAGAGTCAAGAAACTCTATGAATTCCTCGATACAGATATGATTCCGATGCCTGAACAGGCATTCTTTGATAGACTAAAAACCAGTATCAGGCAACGAGAAATACGACTGCGCAAATTCAGCGTACCAAAGTTGGTAAAGGTTCTAATACCAGCTTTCGCTGTTACCATCCTTGCGTTGTACATTTTGCGTCCTGAGAAAACTGTTGAGATTTCCGTACCAACAGCTTTTCTACTTGAGGACGAGACCATTGCTGAAATAAGTATTGGCGGTATTGTTGACGACAAGTTGCTTAACGACCTGAAGATTGTCGAAGATTATTTGCCGCATGACATTGATGGAATAATCGCTGAATTTAGTGATAAAGAGAAGAGTGAGTTCATGAGAATTTTAGATGAAGAACTAAGTAAGCTTCAGGAGGATGTATGAGAAGAATGCTGATTTTATTGGTGCTGTCTATTATCTGCTTAGCCCAGCCCTTTGATAATGATGACCCCCGAGCGATAATCGAAAAAGTTAGAATATGGCGACTTACGCAAGAATTGGATCTGACGACCGAACAGGCTATTGAATTCTTTCCGAAATTGAATGATCTTCAGAAAATTGAGCGGGAGTTCGGCGAAGGGAAAATGAAAATTATCCGTAAATTGAAGGAACTTCTTAAAGAAGACGCGTCTGATAAAAAGCTCTTAGAAGAGGTCGGTAAATTCGAGGAGTTGCACAAGGTTAAATTATCAAAGCAAATAGAAACAATGAAGGAAATCTGGCAGATACTAACACCGGTACAGAGGGCAAGATTCCTGGTTTTCCGTGAGGAGTTTAATAGGGAAATCCGGGAAATGATCAAGAAAATAAAGAAACACCGAAAACCATAAGCCTCCGCTTAGATAGCTTATTGGACTTTTTGGATAAGGGCTCTGAGATCGTTGTTCAGGGATTCTGACAACTTCATCTCATCAGTAACTGTTGTTACTTTTTTAGCAATTTCTTGATTCTTTTCCACATTTCTTATCGAAATGGTATAATCAATCTTGTTTGCCTGTTTAGTGACCTTCCCAACAACTATGTAGTGGCATTGGAAGTAGACACCCATTGCATTAGCTTGACTATCGGTGATGTTCACACCATAGTGACGGTTAATCATCTCGCTCTTTATCTCTGTCTTGCTTATGAATTTGAACTTGCCAAAGATGCTGACGACCTTATATAGATCATCCTGACAACGCTCGCCAAGATCTGCATTAGCTGCTTCAGTATTTTCTTCGCGAAACGGAAATATCGCAACATATTTCTTTAATTCCCCGGTCGGTAGAGTTTGAGGACCATACTCAAGGTTCAGCTCATCGATGACTAAATCAGTCAGGTCTAATTCACTGGAGGCATAGAAAACGTTCTCAGACAGATCAAGGATAACTGAAAAGCCTTCTTGCAGGGCAATTTTGCCAACTGCCTCATTAATCTGTTTCAAAAGTGGTGCCATCAATTCATCATTTTTCCGTTCTACTTTGCCGCCATCACCAAAATATTCCTCCAGGAACCTATCATAGATGACTTTCTGAATTTCTATTTCGTCGAGCTTTCTCAACCTTGCTTCTTCAGAAAGCATGAGCTTTTGGTCTTTAAGCTCTGCTTTGAGATCTTCGATTCCTCGCCTCATTATTGAAGCTGAATCGCGATATGTTTTAATGAAGTCGTTGAGCTCGATATTCGCTGCGGCGGTTGCTTGGTACTCACTGAAAATTCGTTCTCCATCAACAACGCCAGTCCCTGCATCTGCAGCAAAAGCCGCGGCAACGGTAATAGCAAAGATAAGAGATAACTGTTTCATATAACCTCCCAAGATCAGAACATACCAAAAGGATTGATCTGGAAATGAGGTTCAAAACCAGGTTGTTCACGATCCAGACCGTAACCCATATCAAAACCGAGAATCCCCATCATCGGTATCTCAATACGTACACCCACACCAATTCCTCGATAGAGATTATGCAGGTTAACATCCTTATACGACTCAAAAGCATTTCCTGCATCATAGAACGCCAGAAATGATAAACTTGGCGAAAGCTTAAGCTTCAGTTCTAAATTATTTATAAGCAGGGCACTACCTCCAACACGCCGACCTTCAACCTCAGGGGAGAGGGACCGGTCTGAATAGCCTCGAACACCATCATCGCCCACGCCTCCAGCATAGAATCTTTTATAGAGCGGTACCTCATCAGTACTCGTTACAACACCTGCTTTTAT
>JAUWLY010000047.1 GCA_030613445.1 Candidatus Stahliibacteriota bacterium
CCGGATGTATTTAATATTTTATTGCAGCTTCTTGATGACGGTAGGTTAACTGATGGACAGGGTAGGACTGTAGATTTTAAGAACACGATTATTATTATGACTTCAAACCTCGGCAGCGAGGTTATAACAGATGATCTCAAAAGCGGCAAATTCGACTACGAAAAGAGCAAGAAGGAAATGTATGAAATATTGCAGAGGAGCGTTAAGCCTGAATTCTTAAACCGTGTCGACGAAATCATTGTTTTTAAACCGTTGGAGTTTGAAGAAATAAAAGGGATTGTTGAACGAGAGCTCAAGAAAGTTGAAAAGAACATCCGTGAATTCGGTTATAATATCAAATTTTCAGATACTGTAGAGGATTTCCTGGCCCATGAAGGGTTTGACCCGATGTATGGAGCAAGACCTTTGCGCCGAGCAATCCAGAGACTTATTGAAAACCCACTTTCCAAAAGCATAATTGCTGGTAAATTCAAAAAAGACAGTACGATAAAGGTAGATATAGAAAAGGGAGTGGTCGTTTTTAAAAATAGAACCAATAATAAATCTTAGATTGGCGAGATAATTTATCTGATAAATATCTGTTTATGCGTTGCATTCCTTTCCTCAACATCTAATCTGAAGAAGTAGATACCATTGGCAACAGTGCGAAGGTTTTCATCCTTGCCATCCCAGTATACAGTCTTTGTGCCTGCAGGTTCATTTTGACGATCAACTAGAGTCTTGATTAATCTACCAGTATTGTCATAGATTTTGAGACATACTTTGCCTCGTGTAGTTGTTGTGTAGACAATTGTCGGATGCTTCGTTACAGTAGGCATGTCTGGCGCAAAGCCGAAACTGAACGGCGTTTGTGTTATTGTCTTCTCGGCAATACCTGTTTGCATAATCATGACATTATCAAATGCTGCATAACGTGCCCAGTTATCATCATCGTCGTAGTAGAAGTAAATTTGAATAAATGGATAACCATTGTACGCAGAAATGTCGACTGAGTCCCACATTGGGCCAGTATCTGTAGTATAAGTTTTCAATGGAACAGCGGTCCAGGTTACGCCATCAAAATATTTAATACCAACCTCAGCCCAGTCAGATAAGCCCACGTCATTATAAGCAAAACCATATTTTAACAAATCCACGGTGGAAACTGGAACAAAGGCTGGGGAGAGTGCAGTATCCTTGACCCAAGTTCCAGAACCAGCAGCATCAGAGTCAATCCACATGCATGAGTCACAAGATAATGGTATTTGCCAGGAAGCACCTTGATAATCTGATGCTTCTATGCCCCAGGCAGCTGGGAATGTCTGACCATTGGTATGTGTCCATCCTTGCCAGCCATCCTCAAAGTCCCAGACAATTTCAGCAGGAGGATTATCTGGATCAACCATAAATATCTGGTTGACTGCTTCATTTGTAGCTACCCATAAAACCGGTCTTGGATGAAGAGTAGACTGCCAATCATAGGCAAGGCCGGCAACATTATTGAAAGAGAATTGTCTACCAGTAGGAGTTCCGTCAGTATTTATTTCCCAAACCATATTGCTGTTCCAACCGCCGACCCAGAACTTATTATTGAATGGATCATAAGTCAAACCGCGTTGGGAAGTAGATGTCCAGGTGGGATCACCAATTGAATCTGTGCAAGTACCAGCGGGTATGGTAAATTTATATGCTTTGTTCGAACCGCCAACTGCAAGAATCCAGAGTTCTCCCTCTTGCCAATTTTCACTTACATCAGCCATCCCAAATGCACCACCCTGAAGGCAATAAAAACTACCAGAGCCACCAATTTCATAGCAGTAGTGTGTAATATTTTCGGTTACCCAAGGATTTTGTTCATGACCAATTCCCCAGGATGAAGGAGGTAGTCCCCAGCTCGTGACAACAGAAGAGGTTATTGGATCGATGACATATGAGTGATTGTCGAACATATTGACCAGGTATAGATATGTACCATCCCATGATAATCCAGCATTATCATAACCGTCGCCCGGCATACCAGCGGCTGCGAGATCAATAGTTAAAAGAATATCACCGAGGGCACGACCATCATCGACATGCACTGGTCCTGTAGATGCTTTTGTATTAATGCGTGAGTCAGGATCATATGACTGTTTTGAAATTGCATTTTTTGTTGGTCCGGCAAAAAGAATTGACATTAAAGTCAGACAAAGTATTAAGGTTGATGCCTTATTCATTACTCCTCCCTTTTTTGATTTTTACGAATTTCCTTACAAAAAATTATACTCCCAATACTTTTGTTGTCAAGTACTTTTCCCTAATTTCAGTAAGATTAATTTTTTGATAAAAATCACTCATTGATATTTAGCAGCTAATATTTATAATATACATAAGAGACACTTCTTCAACAGGGTTTATGGCATACCAGAACGATTTACAGGGCAACCTACACCAGAAAGTAAAGTATCAGGATATACAAAAGCAAATCATTCAGAAGTTATTTTTCCACACGCATAAACCACAGCAGTTTCAGTATCGTCTATGGTGAACCAGGGTTGAAGGATATTAAGATATATGATGCTAGAGGTAGAATGATTAAACAATTAACCAGGTTATCTGGTATGCTGATGACAAACATGGTAGAAGAATATCACAAGGGACTGTCCCTTTATGACCCTTTGCTTATGCTTTGGAATAAGTAATAGCTTGATTTTCAATATTAATTCAATATAATTTTCTATGCCTGAGTTGCCTGAACTTGAGGTTCTGAAAGAAAAACTTAGTTCACAGATCAAAGATAAGGTAATTTTGAATCTTATTGTGCTTAACCCATACCTTCTGAAAAACTTTTTTCAAGGTGATCTGGCTGGACATGTAGTAAAACACATTCAAAGGCAGGGAAAATACTTGATTCTTGAACTCGATTCCCTTCGTTTGATAATACATTTGATGTTACGTGGTTCTCTAAACTTTCTATTGCCGGGAGCAAAGATCAAGAGGTCTGCGGCTGCTGTCTTGGAATTTACAGATCACTCAAAACTCGAATTCAGCGAAATCGGTCACAAGAAGAGGATGTCAATGCACATACTACCAAACCAAACAACCTTAAAGCAGATTGAAAGGTTAGGTCCTGACCCTTTTGATAATGATTTCACAGTAAGCAAATTGTCTAACATTCTGAATGAAAAGGCGCGTCAATTGAAATCTCTTCTACGCGATCAAACAAAAATATGTGGGCTTGGTAATGCTTATACTGATGAGATTCTGTGGTTAGCGCGTTTATCGCCCTTTAAAATCAGTACAAAACTGAGTGATGATAAGATAAAGAGATTATACAGTGCCATACGAAATGTCTTAGAAGGTGCTATTGCGATCATACGAGAAAAGGGGATATCTGAAAAAAGGACATTCTTGCAGATACATAACAAGAAAGGCGAGCTATGTCCCCGTTGTGAAGAGCCAATTCAATATGTTAGTTCTAGTAGCTCAGATACATATTATTGCCCTAGATGCCAGACCAGTGGTCGCAAATTGAAAGATCGACGTATGTCCAAATTCTATCGATAAACCGTATGTTTTACAATGTTATTTAAGAATTTAGTTGAATATTCAGAGAGAATAGGAAAAACCTCATCGAGGCACGGAAAGATCGCAATTATACTTGGATTCCTGAAGAAACTATCACAACGTGAGTCTGAAATCGGCGTCAACTTTATATCAGGAAAGATAAGTCAAGGAAAACTTAGCCTTGCATCGAAAGGGCTTGTCCTACTGGTTAAGATACGTGGTAGTATGGAAAGACCGCCAGATCTATTAGCAATAGACCGAGCTCTTGATTTAGCAGGAAAAGCTAAAGGTAGAAAAAAGGTTGAGGTTCTAGGTCCCCTTTTTCGACGGCTATCTGCACCTGAAAAGAAGTTCCTGGCAGCGCTCATAAGTGGCGAAGTGCATCAAGGTGCGGGTGAAGGGTTAGTTAAAATGGCGATAGCCGGGTGTTTTGGACTTCTTGGCGCTGAGATCGATCAAGCCTATCTGCAAAAGCCTGATTTGGGTTCACTCTTCGCTTATCTACTTCAACATGGAAAAGCTGGTATTCACCGCTTGGGAATTAGTGTTTTTCATCCAGTTAAGCCTATGCTTGCCCAAATCACCGAATCAATCGATGATCTTGCGAACGAATACCGTGATCTATCAATAGAATACAAATATGACGGTGTGCGAGTACAAGTCCATCGTAAGCAAGATCGGATAAGAATTTTTTCGAGGAACCTGAAGGATATTACTATACATTTTCCAGAAATAGCAGATATGGTCAGGACAATACCGCTCAATGAATTTATTCTAGATGGTGAAGCGATAGGTGTTGATAATAAGGGAAAGCCCGTGCCTTTTCAAGTATTAGCAAAGAGAACGATGCGGAAAAAGAATATCAAAAAGATGATGGCACAGATTCCGGTTGTCCCCAAGTTCTTTGACATTCTATATTTTGATAAGGAGGATCTTACTTCCAAAGCATATGTTGAACGTGTGCGAATTCTGAATGAGGTAATTATAGATAGGACATATCTTGTGGATTGGGAAAAACCAAGGAAAAAGGGGGATGTGTCACAATTTTTCAGGAGGTCAATACAAGCTGGCAATGAAGGGATTATGGCCAAGCTACTCGACGCTCCATATCGAGCTGGGAAACGAGGTAAATACTGGTTTAAGTTAAAGAATGTCTATACAATAGATTGTGTTATACTCGCAGCAGAATGGGGTCATGGACGACGGGAAGGATTGCTTTCAAACCTCCATCTTGGTGTATTAGATGAGACAAAGACAAAATATCTAATGGTCGGCAAGACATTCAAAGGTTTAACCGATGAGATACTTGTTTGGTTTACTGAACATCTACCTGCGCTAAAAGTCCATGAAGATGCATGGACAGTATATGTGCGACCGCATGTAGTTGTTGAAATTGCCTTTAATGAAGTCCAAAAGAGCCCTAAATACGATTCAAAGTTTGCCCTAAGGTTTGCCCGAGTGAAGCGTATCAGGAAGGACAAATCAGCCAGGGAAATCAATACGATACTTGATTTGGTGAAGCTGGGAAGAAGCGATGATTGAAGTCGATGCTAACTATTCCCCGGTATCCCTTCTCCCTTTGAAGGGAGAGGGAGGGGTGAGGGTGAAAAATGATTGAAGTCGATGGCAACTATTTTGAAGGTGGTGGTCAAATAATCCGAACCGCCATTGCTTTATCAGTTATAACCAAGAAATCGATTCATATTTTCAATATTCGTAAGGGAAGAAAAAACCCGGGATTAAGACCACAACACCTTGAAGCAATTGCTGGTGTTGCCAAGATATGTGGAGCAGCGGTTGAAGGGCTGAAGATTCAATCTCTGGACATTACTTTTTGCCCAGAGCGTGCGCACGGAGGTTCCTTCACAATAGACATACACACTGCCGGTTCAGTCACACTCGTTATGCAGACCCTTTTGCCGATAGCTACCTTTGGTGAATCACCGTACCATTTCGTGATCAAAGGTGGTACTGCAGTCCCATTTAGTCCGCCAATAATCTATTTTCAAGAGGTTTTTTGTCACTTCTTAAGACTAATGAATGTTGTGGTTTCAGTATATATTAATAAACATGGGTTTTATCCGGGTGGAGGTGGCGAAATTGCAGTTAGTGTTATGCCTGCTCAACTAACCAGCATAGATATTACCGATCGCGGAGAAATGAACAAAATTGAAGTTTTCTCAGTCGCTAGCAACCACTTGAAAGATACTAAGGTTGCAGAACGGATGACAAAGGGTTTTAAAGAAATCATCCCTGACGCTAGGTTCAAGACTTCTTATGTCAGTTCTCGTTCTCCAGGCTGTTTTGTTACTGCAATTGCCTATTGTGATAATAGTAGCCGTATGGGCGCAAGCGCACTCGGCGAGCTCAGGAAGAAAGCTGAGGATGTTGGTCGCGATGCGGCACGTCACTTAAAGCACGTCCTTGAATCTGATGCAGTTATTGATTATTGGATGGTCGACCAGATAATCCCTTATATGGCATTAGCGACTGTCAAGACAAGTGCACCATCGAGAATATGCATCCCAACTTTGACAAAACACGCAGAGACGAATATCTGGGTTGTGGAAAAGTTCCTGCCTGTGGAGTTTGAGATTCAAAACAATATTATGGTCTGTGAAAAAAGAATGTAGTTACTCAATTTATTGAGCCCATGTCTTTCAAAAGAGTATTAGCGAAAGCAAAAATTATCTCACCACAATAAATTTCTTGAAACACGCTCCTTTCGTATAATCTACTTTCACGAAATATGTTCCATTGGACAGATGTGCAGTATTAATGTGAAATGAACACATTTTGTTTATTGTTTTTTGAATCGGTTGCCCAATCATTTGTCCCTGTACATCATAAAGAGATATTTCTATTTCTTCCGTTTGTTTTGCAGTCAATAAGATATTGATTTTTTGCACACTTGGATTAGGGTAGATCTCTATGGAGACGGTTGAGTGTAGTGTTGATTCAATATCTGTATCTTGGACACCAAAGTAAGTCGTTCGTTCAAAATAGACGTCGTGGTCATTCGGATAATTAACCGCATGTGCCCAGAGTAAATACACTTCATTTGTCTCGATGAAGAAGTGGGGTTGGGTATTATTGCAAATATCTGCCGTAATCTGGTATTCAGTTTCCCAATCAACACCATTCGATGATGCGCGCCGATATAAATTGTATGCTGGCGGGACATATGTAGCATAGTAAACAAGGTATTTTGGATCAGGCGCCTGATTAGCAAATGGGTCATGAGAATTACCCTGTGTTGTTAATTGAACTTCATTGCTCCAGTTGATACGATCAGTTGATGTTCTTGAGAAGACTTCATATCCGCTTCCTGTATTACGATGGTATACATAGAGGTATGTACCGTTTGTATGTTTCATAACCCGAGGTCGATACCCTCCAGCGCCAACCATCGTTTTTAGAGTATCCCAGTCACCACCATAGGGACAGTGAGCGATATAAGCTCCACCCGGACCTCGGTAGCTCATAGTTAATGAACTATCGGGTTCCAGAATGACGGTTGGATCGTAAAACATATCAGCATGGCTCCAACCTAATTCAATACGGCCTTGACGTAACCATGAAAGACCATCAAATGACCGTGCTTCATAAATCCCATATTGTCCATCCTCATTTGATGCATACCATAGGCATAACGTATCATTAGGTAATTGTATAAAACTTAGGGTTGCTTGGTCGCCGTTTTCTTCGATGATAGGTATAACTGAATCCCACGTTGCGCCACTATCTGAAGAGAACGTTATATACAGATCACCTGATACCCAATCTGGATTTCTTGTAAAGATAACCATGAGACGATTGTCACTTAAACGCGCAATCCATCCCTCATAATCGTTTTCTGGTCCACCGGATACAACTACTGGTGTAGCTTGCAAGAAAGTGCTGAGTAGTGCAATCAGAAAGAACAACATTATATTCTTGGTGTGTGTTTTGACTCTCTCATTCATCATCATACCTCCACAATTTATTATATGGATAAAGACCAATAAATCAACCGGTAACTGATATTGACAATTATTGGTTAATCCGTAGAATTAAGGCGCGGGATATGATGTTATGATATTATACAAAGGATTTGCCGATTTGTACACAAAGGGACCTTATCATTTCAGTAAGCGGCTTGTAAAATATCTGCCAAAGGTATTCAATCGTTTTCGTATTCGACCCAAAAAGCTTTTAGACCTCTGCTGTGGTGATGGTCGGTTTGCCGTAGCAATGGCAAGAAAAAGTATAGATGTGACCGGTGTTGATGCTTCGCCATACATGCTTCGGTATGCTAGACAGCGGGCACGTAAAGCCCGGGTTAAGGTTAATTTCGTGCGTCAGGAAATGCAGCATTTGTACACCCAAACGAGATTTGATCTTGTCACTTGCTGGTTTGATAGTATCAATTACCTGCTGACAAAAAGCGATCTTGATAAGACCTTTCGCAATATCAACCGGGTTTTAAATGATGGTGGTGTTTTCATATTCGATGTCAACACGATCTATGGTCTTTCTGTGAATTGGCAAGACAATTCTCCTTGTGTTATACAAGATACTGATAGACTATTTGAGGTTCATATCTGTCCGCCCATTTTTAAAAGAAACATCGTCACTTTAAGAATAGTCGGTTTCATTAAGCATGCTCGCGATTGGCGCAGAGTAGTGGAGGTACACAAGGAAAGAGCTTATCGATTGAGCGAGATTAGGAAGTCCTTTAAGAAAGCACATTTCAAAGAATTGGATTGTTGGGAAAGTTTGAAGAGCATGAAAAAACCAAGACGTGATGCTGGAAAGGTCTTTTTTGTACTGAAAAGAACGTGACATAAAAAACACGAACAAAGACGAAGAACTGAACGAATGGGATGGTGGAAATCTTGACGAAATAGTCAACGGAAAGAATAATCGCGATTACGCCTTGATTTTAACCATACGTTAAATATAATAACCCAATCTGCATTGTACAAATGTATATGCATACATATCGATATGGGGATTTAGGACAAGGAGGAGTGCTTTGAGCAGAAGTACCAGTATAAAAAATATGGAGGGATGTAAATGAACAGAATAGTACAGAAGAGGCCAATGAAGGAGATTCTCTATCGAGAATCTCGTGTCGCACGAGCACTGGGTGAACCAGCCAAATTTGCGATTTTCAGTTTATTGCTGGAACAAGGAACTCTGACGTTATCTGAAATAGCCAGATTTATTCATCGTTCAAAGACAACAACATGCTACCATTTATCAAAGCTAAAAAGTTTAGAGATTGTACGATACGAAACAAAGGAGGACGGGGTCAACTACTGGATAAAATATGAAAATGAGCTAAAGGGTATTATAAAATCACTTACCAAATTCGTCAATCGGTCACTAAAAGGCATCCATAGTGAAACTTAATCCCATTCGAACATTCTAACATGTTAGAATGCTAAAATGTTAACATGTTGCCATGTTGATAAGCAAATTTGAGGTGACTGGTATCCCTGTAGGATAAAGAGGGGTCCATGAGGAGGTGATTTATGGGTGAAGCGGTGTTTGACAAGATAGCAAGGTTTTATGATTATGAACAGGAAGGTTTTGTTAAAGATATCCTCCTTTATGTGGAGTATGCGAAGAAGTGCGGGGGAAAGGTACTTGAACTCGCGTGCGGTACAGGTCGGGTTTTGATACCGATTGCCAAAGAGGGAATAAAAGTTACTGGAATGGATATCTCGGAGGAAATGCTCAATATCGCCAGGGGGAAAATTGTGAAATTGGATAAAAGTATAAGAGAAAATATTGAGATAGTTCAAGGAGATATGAAGCAGTTTTATCTAAAGAAAAAGTTTTCAATGATATATATTGCTTTCCGTTCGTTTCAGTGTCTTCTGACAAAACAAGATCAAGGGGCGTGTCTGGAATCTGTGAATAGACATCTTGAAGATAATGGTTTATTTATTCTCGACCTTTTTGCACCGCGACACGATATCCTTGCTCAGGTAAAGCGAAGTCTGAACATGGATAAGTTCTATGATAAGGAGAATCATCTCTATATTAATCGCCGCTGCGAAGATGAATATGATTTAGCAAATCAACTCTTGAAAGAAAACAGGTTTTATGAATGGACTGATAAGAATGGCAAATCTCATGAACAGATATGGTCTTTTGAACTGGCTTATCTTTTCAGGTACGAAGCAGAATTACTTTTGGAAAAGTATGGCTTCAAAGTCGAGAATGTATTTGGAGATTTTGATAAGTCGCCTTATGATTATTGTTCGGGTGAACAGATTTTCTTAGCAAGGAGAGTTTCTTAATGCAGGCACGTTTTTTACGAACAGGTGAAGAGAAGAAGTGGTATGAGTTAATGAATGAGGAGTTGGGTGAATCTTTTACACAGTTGTCTGATTATCGTCTGCAGAGCCACATAGTTGTTGAGGAAAATAATAGATTTGTTGGTGGCATGGAATTGATTATAGATGATCCTGAATTAGTATTATTGTTTAACCCGATTGTCAAAGGTAAAGATACGTCGAGTGTGTTTGAATACCTTTTACGTAAGGGAATTGAAGGAGCGCAGTCATTAGATGTTCAAAAAATCTTTGGTCTCATTCATGAAAGCAATGATAAATTCAAAATAATTCAAACTGTGTTACAAAATCTCGAATTCGAATTGGGTATGAAAAAGGTATTGTATCAACGTAAGCCAACCCCTTTTTCCGTACATAAATCCAATTTACGTTTTACTTATAAATCTCTCAAAGAAGTTGGTGAAGAAGACTTTGTCAAAACGTTGGAAAAAATTTATCAACCTGATATTTTTGAATCTGATCCCAAAAAATGCTTTTTTGGATTGAAAAGAATGGCTGTCAAAAGCAGGCGATTTTATCCTGAAGATTGGGAAGTAACATATGCTGAAAACCAGGCAGTTGGAATTACAATGCCTCAGCTCCATGATGAAAAGGGCGAAATTGGTAGTAATTTTTATGTTGGTGTTATACCTGTTTTAAGAAAAAAGGGCATTGGAAAGATGCTGCAAAGAAGAGCAATTGAAAGGTTAATAAAAAGAGGCGTAATATTGATCGTGGGATCAACATATTTTGAAAATACTCCAATGATTAGGATATTTGAATCCTTGGGATATGAATTTGCAGAATATCAGTATTTTTATTGTTACAAAACTACGGCAAACACTGGTGTAAAGGAATAGTTTTCTTAGGCTGAGTTTGATTTACGGGCCAATATAGCCGGTGCTTAGGGCAACATCATCAAACCAGCAGATATTATCTTTTGGATTGTTATGGATGTAGATTCCCAGACTAATACGTTTTATCTTTAATTCGTTCGTTGTTCTCCAGTTAAAGCCAGTAACGTGCACGTAAAGCTCGCCATCGATCCATGCAGCTATTTCACCATTGTCATGTCCTGCATCATTTGCCTTAATCATTAATTCCATACAATACCAGCGATTTCTCTCTGGGATGATAATTGAGTCCGGATAGAATACATTCCCCCAAAAATTACCCTGATTATCAGGCAGCATCTCATGCCAGTACGCATAAAACTGCATTCTGCCAGGCGGAGTCAGGGTTTCCCAGTCGCTCCAGGGTTCAAAACCAGAGCCAAATCTATCATCTCCATCAGGTTTTATACCGGCTTGTCCCATTTGATTATATTTATTATCACCTTCCACAGCATAAAGGGAACAGAAGTGCATGCCCCAGCCTTGGTCAAAGGTCGAATCAAATTTGCAGTACCAGCGAAAATAAACCTTATCATAACCAGGATGGAACCAGTATTTAATGCTGGCAGTTGACGAATTGTCATCATTGTAGACTGCAGTACATTTCAAAGCTCGCCTGCCTGAATGTGCAGTTTCAGTGTTATCAATGATCTCTGGTGGTCCATATGCATCAAACCAGTCATCATAATTGCCGTCTTCAAAATCGTCTCCGAAAAAAATTGTTCCTGGTTCTTCCAGAGCGCTTTCAGGTTCTTTTGTACAACTGGATAATGCCAACAATGCAATCAACGCACATGCCATACATAAAGGTTTATAATTAATCCTTGCATTTATCATTTTCTACTCCGAATAACTATACAAAGAGTATTCTCATTGTCAATCTCTTCTTGTTACTGAAGTAGTTCTCGATCCTTCAACAAGTTCAGGACAGGCGGGCTCGAACAGAAATAATCATCATCGGATTTGCTTTTCTTGACAATCTACTTAAGATCCATACACTGAAGATTATGAAGAATTGGATGCCCTTAGGGGAAAGAAGGAATAGGAAGAAAACTACGTTGAAACATTTATCCTACACGCTCGTGCAATCTCAATTCGGTGAGATAGGGATTGTGTGGAAATCAGAAGATAGAAATGCAAAGATCATTCATGTATTCTTGCCAAAGCCAGGGAAGAAGATGAAACAAGTCATTCGAAAGGTTTATCCCTATGTCGCATCTGGCAGTGCTTCTATTATTGATAAGATTTGCAGGAAATTTAGACGATATTTAGAAGGAAAACCCATAGGTTTTCCTTTAGATAATATCGCTCTGGAACAACTTTATAATTTTCAAAAGAAAGTTCTATTACTCGAAAGACAGATTCCATATGGTCAGGTGAGTACTTATGGAAGGTTGGCTCACAAGTTGGGGCATCCTGGCGCAGCGCGTGCTGTAGGTAGGGCGTTGGCCAGAAATCCATTTCCTATTATTATTCCGTGCCATCGGACAATCAAATCAGATGGTTCTCTTGGAGGATTTGGTGGAGGCTTGAAATTGAAGAGGCAACTTCTGGAGCTCGAGGGCGTGAGGTTTGATCAGAACGGCAGAGTGAAATTAGATACTGTATGGTAGTGAAGCAGTAGATTGCCACGTTCCGAAAAATCGGAACTCGCAATGACAATCCGAAAGAAGCAATCAGGGTAGCATCTAAGAAGTAGTCTTTTGTGTTATCAGTCTTTGATTGTGAATTCCCAGGAACAGTAGAAATCTTCAGGGTGGGCGTCGGGCGGACAGGCAATGCAGCGTGTTTTAATGCGTGGGGCGATCGTTTTTGCGAAA
>JAUWLY010000359.1 GCA_030613445.1 Candidatus Stahliibacteriota bacterium
GATAAAGATATTGCATCAACAATCGCACTCCAAAACATTCTCGATAAAACTTTACCAGAGTATCCTGAAGTCAAGGCAGGAATTACCGGGATGATTCCTCTGCAAAAAGATGAGATGGAGCATACAACTAGTAGCATGAAGATGAGCTCTGTGGTAGCACTTGTGTTAGTATTAGTTCTCTTCATACTGACATTCCGTATGTGGAGTACGCCAATACTGGCTGGTCTAAACCTGATTATTGCAATTATTATTGCTGCTGGTGTAGTTGGTCTTATCCTGGGACGTCTCAACCTCATGACCTCTATGTTTGCGGTTATCCTGATCGGTCTGGGTGTAGATTACTCTATTCACATCATCTCAGTATATAGTGAACGTCGGGCTATAGACAAAGATGCTGTCCAGGCAATGGAACAGACATTAGTCCGCTCGGGTACCGGGATCATCACCGGTGCTTTAACCACTGCAGCTGCATTCTTTGCCCTGGCTATTTCTGTAACACAGGGCATAAGAGAAATGGGTATTGTACTCGGTATTGGTATTATCTGCGCAATGGTCACCACCTTAACAGGATTACCTGCGATTCTTGTAGCACGTGAGAGATTTGTTTCAAGAGTAAGCCGCAAACCTGTTAAGCCACAACATGTTGAATTTGGCTTTCTTGAAAACTTTGGTAAGAGTGTAATGCGTCGACCCCTTTTATATTTGATTATCTCTGTAGTACTTACCGCGTTTTTCCTGTTTCAGGCATTACATGTGAAATTCGATTACGATATGTACAATATAGAACCTAAAGGCTTAACAACTATAGCACTGCAGGACACGATTATTAAAGCCTTCGATATGAGTCCTGATTTTGCCATGGTCACGACAAGTTCATTAGAAGAATCATGGGAAATCGCTGAGAAGGCAAAAAAGATGCCTACTTTTAGCATGGTTGAGAACATTGGTGATTTTTGCCCACCTGAAGAAAAACAGCTGAAACGTCGACCATATGTGGAAGATATCCGGCGAATATTACAGTCAAACATAAAAAAGAAATCTCTTTCTCACAGGAATATTGATAAACTCATTGAACAACTGGAAAGACTGGATATGAATATCTACGAATTATCGCAGCTGGCATTCATTGGCGGGCAGGACAAAGTCGATGAGAAGTGCAAGACTATTATTGGTGACCCAGAAAAAGAAGATTCACAGAGCTTTATAATTAATCTCGCCCAAAAAATAAAGGAAAATCCTGAAAGAGCAATTCGCTGGCTGAATGAGTTCCAGAAATATTATGTACCGCAACTCAGGACAAAGGCATATAATATGGCAAACCCTGAATTAATCACGCTTGATAATCTTCCTGAACATATTAAAGAACGTTATATTAATGATGCTGGTGATACATATCTTGTTACTATCTATCCCAGGGAACACATATGGGATTTTGAAGTACTCAGACGCTTTAATGCTCAGTTAGAACGAGTCAGCCCCAGGATAACAGGTAATCCGCCTATGTTCCTACGGTTGATTGATTATATTGGAAAAGATGGATTGCGGGCAACTATACTCACCATCTTTATTGTAATAATCTTACTCTGGATTGATTTCCGAAGTCTGCGCATGGCTTTGCTCGGAGTGATTCCACTCATTGCCGGTGGTATCTGGATGATGGGACTTATGGAAACATTTGGAATGATGTTTAATTTCCTGAATGTGATGGGTATTCCCATGATCGTAGGAATTGGTATTGATGATGGCGTGCACCTTCTCCACCGCTACAAATATGAAGGTCTTAATAAAACACCTATCGTATTAAAAAGTACTGGAAAAGCAATACTGCTTACTTCTCTTACTACAATGGCAGGATTTGGTTCGCTCATGCTTGGCACATATCGCGGCTTTGCGAGCCTTGGAATACTTCTGGCAATCGGCGTTGCATCCTGCTTTATAACAACTGTGCTCTTTCTGCCGTCAATCATCGGGCTTACAAAAAGTGGACAGGCTGACCGAGAACTCCGAAATTTGTAGGAGTAGAGCCTTTAGGCTCGTCCCGTTAAAATAAAGCCTTACGATGAAAATGAAACCATGCCTGTGATAATTATTTAACGGGACTCGTTAAATGGGTGCACGTGGGTGCACGTGGGGTCAAATCTCTACTTTGAACATAGCCATCTTGATACACACTTCCCCGTTCAAATACCTCTTTGGTATACAAAACATTGAGGCACTCAATGTTCAAAGTAGAGATTTGACGCCATCATCTGTATTGACAAACTCAGGATTATGGGTATAATAACGAAAGTCGATATCGAAAAGAGATAATATGAAAAATGAAAAACTCAGAAAAAACATACTAATCCTTGGTCTGGTTTCACTATTTTCAGACCTCTCGAGTCAAATGGTCTACCCTCTTATTCCAGAATTCCTTGTAAGTATTGGCGCTAATAAATCAATCATCGGGCTCATCGAAGGTATTGCAGA
>JAUWLY010000291.1 GCA_030613445.1 Candidatus Stahliibacteriota bacterium
ACATCTCCAATCTCTTGACAGTAGAGAAATAGGCTGCGCATAACTCACAGAATCATGGGCCGTTAGCTCAGCTGGTAGAGCACCTGACTTTTAATCAGGGTGTCGTGGGTTCGAGTCCCACACGGCTCAGTAGCTAAATCATCAGAATTTGCTAACATTTTGCTAACAAGACCGTCTGAATTCCCCTTATCATCTGCTGCCATAAGTGAGAGCGTCGGTTACGTGTTCTCACCAAAGCCTCGGCCTGCTGCTTCCGTTGTGGAAACCTCTTCACGCCCTGCTATCGCCCCTCTCATGTTTATCAAGTTTAGATTGAGAGCAATAATATAAGCCTGTGTGCTGTTTTTAACACCTAGCTTTTTGAACAGATGTTGCAGATGGTTCTTAACAGACTGGTGCTGTATTTTTAATATTTGGGCAATCTCTTTATTTTTGTAACCCTCAACTACGAGAGCTAATACTTCAAGCTCCCGATGAGAAATCCCCAGGCTTTCCGCCTCTTTTGCCCATGCGTAGCTAGGATTGATATCTACCTTATATTGAACGTCCATTATTGGTAAGTAATCTTGTTGATTACCATAGTACTCTAGTTATACAACTTTGTCAAGTCTTTTTCGACAAAGAAATCTAAACTTTCGATAACAGATGATAATAATCCGAGCTCCAAATAACGCAGGGAGCCGCAACGGCTCCCTTAGTTTCATTCTGTTTCTCTACCGCTTATCCTTCTAGTCAGAGTTTTTTAACCAAATCTTCGTATTCGAACACATTCCGTTGTTCTATTCTCTTTTTTGCTTCTTTGATTTTCGCCTCAGCACCTTGAGACTTTACTCTTTTTTCCTCAGCTGCCCAAAAATATGTAGCTACAGCTGCAGATCGATAGTTCTGTAAAATTTCAAATCCTTTAACTGCATTGTCATAAAGTATACGACCTCCTTCTATGTCTCCCTCCCTAAAACAGACTAAGCCATTCGTTGCAGTAATAGTAAACACCTCTTCTCTCGATGCATCACTGATTCCTTGGCTTAGTTTGTTCCTTGCCTCCTCTGTCCGTCCTATTCGAGCTAATGCGAACGCGTAGTTATTTATCGCCAAAGGACTATTTCTTTGGGATGGAAACGCATTATCGAAGATCTCAATCGCTCCTAAATCATCATCTAGCAGGCTTGATGAAATAGATGTCGAAAGAATAATTGGATGAGGACTCATTGCCTGGAATCTACCCCACTTCTTGGATGCTTTCAGACTCTCTTTAAATTTCTTATCGAAATATAAGTGAACTGCGGTTGCTTCATATGTAGCCGGTACTTCACTTCTTAACTTAAAAAGATCATCGAAATTGACCTTGAAATAGGACCCCACCCATTCCACCTGCGCTAACGCATTCTCTGTTGGCTCTACTAATGCAACTCGCATAACCTTCTTCCCTTGTCTTATCGCACCACTCTTTATTTCCATAGTACCTAAACCCACTGCTAGTTCACTCCTGGAAAACGGGGTTAGATTGTCATCTTTTATTAAATCCTTTGCTTTTCCAATACACTTGCTCTTTAATCCCGAACTCTCTGAAATTGCAATTTCAGCAGATGTTATCCAAGGATCTATCGCACATAGACCTGATTTATTTAGCATTGCCAATCCTCGGTCTGGCTCACCTAAATGCATAAAACAACGTGCGGCGGATCTTAATATGTAACGATTATTTTTAGCCAAGTTCATTGCAACACTCATTGTCATTTTCGCCTTTTCATTCTGCTCAACAGTAGCATAGCCTAAAGATAGATTAGACCATGCAATTGGGTTATATAGGTAGTTTCTAACTGATTTCTTCAATCTTGCTATGTATTTTCTAACAGCATTTACATCTAATAGATTGCTTGGATCAGTCCACCTTGATGTGGTAGTCTGCAAGAAATGATTAGCCAATTGTCTAACTAATGAACTTGATGAAGGAGCCTTACTTAGTATCAACTTAGCAGCTGCTATTGCCTCGCTAGACTCAAAATCTCTGATTATTAGTGCCTCCGCAACCAGGTCAACAGCTGTTGCCAGCCTACGATTCTCTATCCATTCCTGCATGGCATTAGAGTTGTTCACATCAGGTTTATACAGTTGCTCTATCTTTCTATTTACTCTTAATAGACCAAGTGAACATGCCGTCTCATATGGAAGACATCGCGGGACAGCTTGTCTATTATTATCTTCATAGATCATGCTCATATCATTTTCATCTCCGCTTTTCTTGCCAGTTTATTTAAACGCGATACATACGCTTGTATGTCGTGTTGTCTCCTGTGTGCAGCTGCCCTTGCTGTCGGGTCTCCACGAAGCCTTGGGTCTGGATTACATAATTGTTGTACAATGATCACGATTTCATCTGTTAAATTCCCAGCTAATTCCTCTATTGATTTTCTGAGGTCATCAAGCGATTCTCCAAAAGCATATTGAAGGTAAGGTAAATCATTAATAAAATCTGTTTTTGTGAATTTTTTTCCGTACTTCACGGAAATCTTCAGCTGCAATGCATCTATAGCTGAACAATCTCCGAAAAAGAAGAATATTAGACTTCCCAAGCGGTATAAATCCACAAGGTATCTGTTTCCAAAATCCGGTGATTGACTCCAGCCATACCATTGTTCTGGTATTCTATAGCTAACATCCCCCGCTACAAATAGTTTGTCAGATCGTGAAGGGTTTCCAGCCTGTGAAGCACTTCCAAGATCAGTTAGTTTAGACCCCTCATCTGGGAAAACTAGAACATTAGATGGTTTGATATCTTGGTGAGCAATATTCATACTATGAAGTTCTTGAACTCCTATGGCACTGTGGTGTAAAGAACGCAAAGCCCAGGCCAGATCGAGTTTTTTTTGAAATTTTATCCACCCTTCTTTTTCACCACGTATATCACCTTTTGCCATTTCAAAAATCAAATAATGCACCTTATCTACTGGCGCATGAATACTTGATACTTGTGCTACTCCATCTGCAAGGGGTACGACTACATGCCTAAGCCCCTTACCTTTGCACTGATTTAACAGATTACGTTCATGTTCGTAAGCACTGGTTAACTCTAGCAATCTCATAGCTGGATCCTCATCCTGCAATGCTGGAGAAAAATCTAATGCCTTTAAAAAGGCTTCCTTCCCTTCTTTATTCGTTACATGATAACTGATGGAAGAATACCCACCTGTTCCCTTTGCAGGCTTTGTCGCCATTTTGCCTACCTTCCATCCTCCGGGCAATTTCATTCCTTTTAAATCTTCAGCTGGTTTCATACTTCTGTCCTCCTTTAACGTATATCCAGTCCATAAGCAACAATCCTTCTAGATTCCATATCTTATCTCATTATAGATCGACAAATGCGCCTATTACAATCTCCCACAGGAACGAGCCATTTTATTTCCAGCGCCAAGCCATTACGCATGATCCTATACGTCACTTTCTGCTAACATTTTTGCTAACGAACTTCTCACCACCATACACAACAAGATGGTACTAAACAGCACCATTTGTAGCTAAATCGCCAACAAGAACGTATTAGAAATTACTGCCGTTCACGTTTAGGGACAAACCTCTTGTATCTTTTAATCAGGGTGTCACAGGTTCGAATCCTGTACGGCCTACCATCAAACCGGCCTATTTGGCTCGCCGCATCTGTTCATCTTGCCTGCAAGGCAGCCCGTGATATATACTTTGCTGTCAGTCTCTTCTCAGGGCTGATAAATCCACATCGGGAGGTAAGAAATGAATGGTTCCACGGATATTTTCTCTCTGTCCGGCAAGGTAGCGCTGGTGACCGGTGGTAGCCGGGGCATCGGAAGAGCTATCGCCGTTGGGCTTGCCAGGTTCGGTGCTGATGTGGCTGTAACCAGCCGTAAATTGCCGGATCTTGAGGAGGTGGCTTGCGAGATCAGAGGTTTGGGGCGGAAAGCGATGGCTGTG
>JAUWLY010000308.1 GCA_030613445.1 Candidatus Stahliibacteriota bacterium
CGCTATAGTCTCGAGTCTAACGAAGTTAGAGAGAGGAAATATTGAGATGCTGAAAGTGTCGAGTCTATCGAGATGCTTAAAGTATCGCTATAGTCTCGAATCTAACGAAGTTAGAGAGAGGAAGTATTGAGATGTTGAAAATATCGAATGTAATGAGATGACCTGGCTACTGATAACCCAATGACTATGCCTTTAAGATAGCCTTGACATGTCAGGGTATATTGTATATCATATTAGTATGAAAAGTAAATTATTGAAGATCGTAAATCCTATACTGTTTTTACTCATGCTTATTCAAGCGATCACTGGTGTTGGCCAAAAATTCGCAGGTCAAGATATCTTTGTACTCTTTCGAAGAATTCATTACCCGAATGGTATATTGCTTATAGTTTTCTTTTTAATTCATCTTTACCTGAGCTGGGGATGGATCAAGATGAATTTTTTTAAACCGAAGCGTAAGAAGTAATTGTTAATAACCAAAACAAGGAGGTAGCATGTTAAATGAAAAGATGTCCCGCCGTGGGTTTCTTTCCTCTGCACTTGCTGGTATATCTTTTCTAGCATTAACTTTTTTGGGGTGCGGAAAGAAAAAAGAAGAACCTGCTGTACAACCAGAACCAGAAACTCCTGAAATGACTGAAGAACAAAAAAAAGAGTATGTATTCAGTAACTGTATCTGTAAGAAATGTCCCAGCTATGTCGAATGTAATGAAAAGGCAGGTTATTGCCTCGTTGGTAAAAGCGAATGTATAAAAGAGAAGAAAGGTTGTATCTGTCCGGATTGTCCAGTTACCAAGAAAATGAATCTTAAATGGGGTTACTACTGCACCGGTGGTTCGGCAATGGAAATGATGGAAAAGGAGAAAACACAGGGATAATTCGAGCACAAATAATTATTTAAGATTTACCGTAGTTCATCGGTAATTCATAATTCCTGCCCACTGTTGTTCTCTTTGAGGGAGAGGGTAGGAGTACAGCACTAAAAGGAGGTTTATATGATGACACCAGAGGAGATGGAAGAAAAGAAAAAGATGGTTTTATCAATGTGTATATGCAATAGCTGTCCGAGCTGGGTGGAGTGTGACGAAAAGGGCGGTTATTGCTTTCCTACGATAGGCAAAAGCAAATGCATAACTGAAGAAAAGGGTTGCGTGTGCAAGAACTGCCCGGTATACAGTAAAATGGAACTCAAACATCTTTACTACTGCACAAAAGGTTCAGAAAAAGAACAGTCAGGTATGTGATATACTAAGTAGACACTGAGAAAATAACAATATGGCCAGGTTCAGATGTACGGTCTGTAATTGGGTTTATGATGAAAAAAAGGAAGGCGTCAAATTTGCCGATCAACCGGATTCGTATACCTGTCCGAATTGCGGTGCTCCCAAATCAGCCTTTATCCCTGAAGGGTTTGTCAAGAGTGGAAAAAGCACAGTTACCAATGTTGCCGATAAAATTATCGAACAACTGGTCGCGTTGGGCATCAAGCATATCTACGGTATCCCCGGTGATTCGAACCTGCCGCTCATTGAAGCGTTAAGAAAAGATGGCCGTATAAAATTTATCCTGACCCGTCATGAAGAAACAGCTGCGTTCATGGCATCGGCTCATGGTAAGATGACCGGCAAGCCCGGTGTTTGTATATCAATTGCCGGACCAGGTTCAACGAATCTAATAACCGGGTTATTAGATGCTGCAGAAGATCGCAGTCCAGTCATTGCCCTGCTTGGTCAGGTTGCTGAAGTCTATCTAGGCAGTGAGGCATTTCAGGAAATAGATCAGCTTGAATTATTCCATCCTTTTAGCGATTTTACCGAGACTATCGCACGCCCTAATCAGGCTATTACGCTTGTGATGATGGCTGCAAAATACGCTTTGAAAACGCCTGGCGTTGCTGCCCTCAGTACACCCACGGATATCCTGGCAGAAAAGCTCGAGCAGGAAATATTCGCACCCGAGAAGCGGCTTTTTGCTGCATTGCCGCAGCCAAAACAATCGGCTATTAAACAGGCGGTTAATCTGATCAACGATAGTAAAAAGATTGTCATATTAGCCGGATGGGGTGCACGTCATAGCGGTGAATTACTGCTTCAGCTTGCGCAAAAAATAAAAGCACCAATAGCTACAACATCACGTACCAAGGGTGTGATTCATGAAACGCATGAATACAGCCTGGGCGTACTTGGTTCTTTGGGTTCGCGCCATGCCGCTTTAAGTATTCAAGCCGCGGACCTTGTTATCATTATCGGATCCGGGTTCAGACATGCCAATCTTGTGCCCATGCAGACAAAGATGATACAGATCGACATTGATGCGACACGAGTCGGCAGAACCTTTGATATAGATGCTGGGATTGTCGGTGATGCCGGTAGCGTTCTTGAAAAATTGTTGGAGCTGGTTCATAAAAAGGAAGCTGATGCTGAGTTCTGGGCGAATATCAATAAGATGAAAAGAAAACATTTTGGAGAGATATCTCTCGAAGCGCAGGATTTATCAATTCCAATAAATCCAGGTTATGTAATACAGGCATTAAAACGCAATATAAAAAAGGATGCTATTATTTGCATTGATGTGGGTGATCATACCTACTGGTTCTATAAAAAGTTCATGTGTGAAGGGCAAAAAACTTTTCTTTCAGCTAATATTGCAAGTATGGGTTTTGCTCTACCTGCCGCACTCGCTGCGCAACTAGATTATCCTGACCGCCAGGTCGTATCTTTATCTGGTGATGGTGGATTTGCCATGCTCGCAGCGGATTTCACTACCGCGGTCAGGGAGAAACTGCCGATTAAGGCAGTGGTCTTTAACGATGGTCGACTGAAAAATATCAAGAAAGAGCAAGCAAGAGACGGGTATCCGATGTTTGGCGTCAGCTTCCCAAACCCGGATTATTCCAAATTTGCTCAATCTTGCGGTGGTGAAGGTTTTAGAGTCGAAGAACCCAAAAACCTTGACCCAGCCTTGCAGCAAGCGTTTGCATCAAAGAAACCGTGTATTGTTGAGGTGCTCGTAGATCCGGAAAAATTTGCTGCGTCAGGTAAGAGACTGAAGTAGTGTAAGTAAGTGGGGTCAAACCTTTCCTAAGAATCCCCATACGATTGATATCTTACGGGGCAGGCGGAGACTTGGCGAAACGGAGACAAGGAGCAACGGAGAAAAAGCGTAGGGCGTCCTAGAAAAATAGTAACCATTTTACTTTGTACACTGTCGCTACAGGACAGGCAGGGCAGGTCGCATTCCACCACAGTGTAATAAAAAAGAAAGATTACACATGGCAAGCGGGATAAATAGGGCGTTTTTTAATTACAAACTGAAGATTTAAGATTTAGGGGCATATGGGATCAAATCCTCTGCTTCGCAGATGAAAAAATTATTCCTAAAGGAATTCGATTACGGTGATGAAAAAAAAGATTACAGTGATTGTGTGGAGTGGAGATGATGTATCTCAATAGTTTCTCTCTCTAACTTCGTTAGACTCGAGACTATAGCGAGAATTTCAGCCTCTACGCGAACTTGGGTCACTGGAAGATTTTAAACTTCTCGCTAACATCCTATCTATAAATTAATTAGAATAGTGACT
>JAUWLY010000271.1 GCA_030613445.1 Candidatus Stahliibacteriota bacterium
GCCTGCAAATCTACCTTCTTACCGGCACCTTCAATAATCGTCGTGTCTTCCTTATTAATAGTAACCCGTTTTGCTTGACCCAAATCAGAAATCTGCACATTCTCAAGCTTTAGACCAATGTCCTCTGAAATAAGCTTACCACCAGTAAGAACTGCGACATCTTCCAGCATGGCTCTTCGACGATCACCATACCCCGGAGCCTTTACTGCTGAGGCCTGCAAAGTTCCCCTTATCTTATTGACGACTAATGTTGCAAGTGCTTCGCCTTCGACTTCCTCGGAGATTATCAAAAGTGGTCGCCCTTTTTGAGCGATTTTCTCGAGAACCGGTAAAAGGTCCTTCATGGCGCTGATCTTTTTCTCATACAATAGAATGTAGACATCTTCGAGGATACATTCCATACGGTCAGGATTGGTTATGAAATAAGGTGAAAGATACCCACGGTCAAACTGCATCCCTTCAACAACATCAAGGGTCGTTTCCATGCCCTTTGCTTCCTCAACCGTAATAACGCCATCTTTGCCAACCTTGTCCATAGCATCGGCAATGAGTTTACCTATTTCTTTATCATTGTTTGCCGAAATAGCTGCAACCTGCGCAATGTCGCTCGACCCTTTAATTGGTGTTGATAACTTCTTCAAATTGCCAACTACTGATTCAACTGCTTTGTCGATTCCTTTCTTGACTTCCATAGAATTCGCACCAGCAGTAACAGTCTTTAACCCTTCACGATAAATCGCTTCGGCTAATATCGTTGCTGTGGTTGTTCCATCACCAGCAACGTCAGACGTTTTGGAAGCTACTTCTTTAACCATCTGAGCACCCATGTTCTCGAATCTGTCTTCAAGATCAATCTCCTTTGCTACCGTCACGCCGTCTTTTGTAATCGTTGGTGCTCCAAATTTCTTCTCAAGAATCACATTTCTTCCTTTTGGACCAAGGGTAATCTTTACAGCTTCTGATAGTATCTGGAGGCCCTTTAAGATCGCCCTTCTTGCGTCTTCGCTGAATTTAATCTCTTTTGCTGCCATGTTTAGTCTCCTTTTGATTTCTTGGTTTGCTCAATAATCCCCAGAACATCATCTTCACGCATGATCAAGTATTCATTTTCTTCCAATTTGATTTCATTACCAGAGTACTTACCAAAGAGAATAATATCACCTTTCTTGACTTCAAGCGGGATCCTATTCCCTTTATCGTCCCTGCGTCCGTCGCCGGTTGCGATTACCTTACCCTCTTGAGGTTTTTCTTTCGCCGTATCAGGGATAATTATACCGCCCTTTTTCATCTCTTGTTCTATTCTCTCAACAAGAATATTATCATGAAGCGGTTTTATTTTCATTTTTCCTCCTTCTTTTCTCTATTCCAATAAACTCTTGCTAATTTTTGTTCATCAGAGAATTTATACTCCACGCTACCGCCATACGAATGATAGAGCATCCTCCCCAGATGAACTGCTAAACTCTCCGCGGTGGTCTCAACCCGAACCCCATCATCTTCTTCAATGATATTGCTGATTCTATCAAGCGGGTTGTGAGTGACCCCTTTAGCTTCTTCATTCCTCAACATATTGAGAATTTGATCACGTCTCTGCTTGAAAAAATTACCGGTTATATAGACAATCCCCATCACATAATGATCTTCTTCTTTCCGACAAGCCGGACACTTATGTTGCCCGACTGCCAGTTTTGGATCAAAATCTGGGATTCTCTGCCACCGCCGTCGTCTATACACTAAACCGCAACGTGGACAAAGAGTTGGCTCCTTGTAACTCTTTCTAGTTAAATACGGATCATCGAGATGGGGTCTTAGCCCCCCTCTAATAGCTTGTCTTCCTTTTGGCAAAACCCGTCTCCTTATTTATCTATCATGATTTTATTACAATCTTTGCCTACACAACACAAACAACATGGGCGAAACCCGACTTGAACGGGTGACCTTCTGCTTGTAAGGCAGACGCTCTCGCCAACTGAGCTACTCGCCCTTATGACATTATATTATATTCAAAAGTTTAGTTTTGTCAATGATTAAGGACTATTTCCAGGGGACTCTGTAGAGAAATCAAGTATCTCTTCATATTCAATCTCCAATATCATTGACTTCTACTGGTTTTTGGGTTATAATAAGGTTCCATACTGAAAGGAGGAATTCTTATGCGACGCGTAATGATCATGGGCGCAGCAGGAAGGGATTTTCATAATTTCAATGTGTTTTTTAGAAAGAATAAGGCTTTTAAAGTAGTCTGTTTCACCGCCAGCCAAATACCTAATATTGCAGGACGTAACTATCCCAAGGAACTTGCGGGGAAAAAATACCCACGCGGTATACCTATTTTTCCTGAAACCAAATTGACTGATTTGATAAAAAAATTTAAGGTTGAAGTTGTGGTTTTTTCTTACTCTGATGTCTCTCACAATTATGTAATGCACAAGGCATCCGAAGTTATCGCCGCGGGCGCTGATTTTTGGTTACTGGGTCGGACATCGTCGGTGCTAAAATCACGGAAAAAGATGATTTCGATTTGTGCTTCAAGAACCGGTGCCGGCAAAAGTCAAACGACTAGGTTGATATGCGATATCCTCCATGCAGAGGGTATAAGATTCTCAGCGATCCGGCATCCAATGCCATACGGTGATCTGAAAAAACAAGCCGTACAGAGATTTTCTACGATGGCTGATATGGACCGCTACAAGTGCACGATCGAAGAACGTGAAGAATATGAACCACATGTTATGAGGGGCAATACTATTTTTGCGGGCGTTGATTATGGACTGATTTTAAAACAAGCCGAGAAGATCTCTGATGTTATTGTTTGGGACGGCGGTAATAATGACCTGCCGTTTTACAAATCTGATTTGCATATCGTTGTCGTTGATCCATTCCGTGTTGGTGACGAAATGTTGTATCACCCTGGTGAAGCGAATGTCAGATTTGCTGATATCGTAATAATAAATAAGGTCGATACTGCTTCACGCAAGGATGTCAAGCTACTCAACGGAAATATAAGAAAATTGAACAGGCGTGCTGTAATACTCGAAGCTACATCCCCTTGCATCGTTGATAAACCTGAACTGATCCGCAACCGCAAAGTAGTCGTTGTTGAGGACGGTCCAACACTCACGCACGGTGGCATGTCGTTTGGTATTGGTATTGTTGCAGCCAAGAAATTTCGAGCCAAGAAGATTGTCGATCCAAGACCGTATGTTATCGGGTCAATACAAAAAGCATATGTAAAATATCCACAGATCAGTATGCTTATACCAGCCCTGGGCTATGGACAGAAGCAGATAAGAGAACTCGAGAAAAGCATTAATAGTGTACCAGCTGATTCAATAGTAATGGCAACGCCGATCGATCTGCACAAACTGATGACATTGAACAAACCCACGGCAAAAGTGCATTATGAACTAAGAATAAAATCGATTGATAAACTCAAGATGCTCTTGAAGAAACATCTTAGAATTTAAACAGATGGTTGCGGATGCATACAGATGAAAATGGAAATCCGTCTGAATCCGACTACATCCGTCTGAGTCAATTATGTCAATAATGAAAGGAGCAGCAAAATGCCCAAAAGATTAGTCTATAATTTTGGTGGCAAAAAAGCACAGGGCTCAGCAAAAATGAAAAACGTACTCGGTGGAAAAGGTGCTAACCTTGCGGAGATGACAAACCTTGGAGTACCGATACCGCCTGGCTTCACAATTTCGTCAGAATTGTGTATCGACTACCTCAAGAGGAAGAAATATCCAAAGATATTAAAACAAGATGTTGAAAAAAGTATTGTAAGGGTGGAAAAACTTACCGGCAAGAAGTTTGGTGACAAGAAAAATCCGCTTCTCTTTTCAGTACGTTCTGGTTCCCGCACTTCAATGCCAGGGATGATGGATACAATACTCAACCTTGGACTCAATGATTCAGCAATTAACGGCTTGATTGAGAAGACTGGTGATCACCGATTCGCTTATGATTGCTATCGCCGTTTTATTCAGATGTACTCAGATATCGTCCTCCAGATCCCTCGAGAGAGATTCGAAGCACTCATTGATAAGCTGAAGAAAAAAAAGAACGCCAAGTCAGATATCGACCTCAGTGGTAATGATTGGAAAGAAATCGTGAAAGAATTCAGAAAGTTGGTTATGACTGAAACAAAAAAAGCGTGTCCAGGTGATCCCCGGGAACAACTGTGGGGAGCGATCGGCGCAGTCTTCAATTCCTGGAACAACCCACGGGCAAAAGAATACCGCAGGATATACAAGATACCTGATGATTGGGGGACTGCGATAAACGTACAGTCAATGGT
>JAUWLY010000280.1 GCA_030613445.1 Candidatus Stahliibacteriota bacterium
AACAGCACGTGCCGCCTTCGGCATCATGGCTCTCTGTTCTGCTTCTAACATAATTCCATCTTCAAAACCCCAACCCACTGACCATTCATTGATATCGTCTGCATTTTCAAATACACCATCTGGACCAGCCGATACGATCTCGAACCATGACAGATACTCCCCGCTTGTGGTCAGACGGTACCTTCGATACCACGGATCAAGAAGTTCATCCTCATCAAGAAACCCCTCTTCAACCAGTATCTCCATACCGTCTCTGCTCTTTGGATATTGATTATGCTTTGCATAGTACTTGTTAATCGCTGCATAAATCTTGTCGCGCGTTTTTGATAGTCTTGTATAAAAAGTGTTTTTTATCTTGTCATCAACTTCTTGCGGCGTGGTATAGTGTACAGAAAAAGGTTCTTTAGGTATAAGCGTTGAGAACATTACATTTTCTGCACGCGCTTGAATACCCGGCTTCATAACAATCTTTGGCGGTTCAAAACCATGTATCTCATAACGCGGCTCAAGTATTTCTTTTTCCAGCATGAAATATACTTTTTCCAGCCCGGGCTGTAATTCGGATACGGCAAAAACTGCCTCATCGACTATTGCCACACAAAGTGCAGCAACCCGAGGTCGACCATTCTTATCCGTCACTATAAAGGTTATTTCACCATCTTCACCGGGTAAGTACTCTGACTTATCACCACTTACTTCTATCGCAAGATCATTTGCCCCGTGGACAAAACAAAACCTTGTGTCCCTGACTATATCACTTCCCGGCGTAACAATATACGCATGGAGCCAGATCGACCCGGTTAGATCCGGTGTTAGATTCAACTTGTATGAACCTTTGCCGCCCTTTATGTTGACGGATTTGGTAAGTATGGTCTGGTTATCTTTGATAATATCAAAGTAAACGCGGCCAGTCTTCTTGGTTGTGAAGAACTGAACATCAATACTTTTACCGACCTTGTAAATGCCGCGTTCTATCCTCATTATGATTTGGTCGCGGTCTATATCCAGGGAGAACTCCTTTTCCAATCGGGCTATTTCTCCCTTATCATCCTTTACTTCAACCTTAATGACCGCACTCGACTGTTTTGGAACATATACAAACTCTGCGATCCCATAATCATCAGTCTGCGCGCTTCTCTTCTTACCATCAACATCAATGTTCACCTGTGCAATACAAGGCGTACCGTCAGGATAATTTGCCAACACATAGATGCGGTTTTCTAATTGTGGTCTTAATATACCGCCTTCAGGGACAATGGCTATACTGATGATATCCTTAACGACTTTCTTTTTCAAGGAAAGCTTTTCGCTATGATTTGCCTGGTCAATCACTTCTATATCAAGCCGCAGAAAAGCATTGCCTTTTTCTAAAGGCTCGCCAACAAAATAATCAGGCAAATCGTAGGTGAAATGGTACATACCATTGGGATCGGTCTTCCCTTCAATGACTGCCTCTTTTTGAAAACCGATATCATAACGGAAGGTTGTGATCTTAACCTTACCTTCTTTCACTGGTTTCCCAAAGAAATATTGAACATCTATATCACCCTCCATGCGTTCGCCTGGTAAGTAGAAATCCTTATCTGTCTTGAGCGCTATTTTGAATTTCGGCAGAACATATTTTTCGACCTTCACTGTCTTCTCGGTCTTCTGTGCATCGAGGATGGCGCGAATCGTATAATTGCCAAAATTCAGTTCATCAGCCAGCAGAAACTGAACGTAGGCAGTGCCGAACTTGTCGGTTTTAATGGTTTTCTTAAATACCTTATTGCCTTTGCTGTCTTCAATTTCAAAAACGACATCCTTACGCGGTACTGCAGATAGCGCAGGTTTTGCCAATGAAAGTGTTCGTATGTGAATCGTTTGACCGGGCTGATACATAGGTTTATCAGTCACCAAATAGGTAAGGTTACCGCTAATCATCTTTATGCTCGTCTCATAGGTATCTTTGCCTATGTCTGAAGTTATTTCAAATTGTAAAGTTGCGTTATCTATGTCTGCTGGTATCTCAAACTCAGTTTTGCACGTACCTGATCGGTCAGTAACACCTTTGAATACTTCCTTGTCTTTACCCTCCGTTTCGAGCACAATCCTCACGTGAGCACCCTTTAGCGGCTCATTGGTGCGTTGGTCACAGACAATAATTCGATAATTTATCGGTGTTCCTTTGATGAATTCGTTTTGCCCAAGGATTTTGATAACCATGCGATCCTGAAGCTGGTAAAGTGAATAGATATGTGTCTCCTTCCTAAAGGTGACCTTGACTCTCAAGAGATCGTAATCGTCAACCTCTTTTTTCAATGTAACTTTAATGGGCAACGAGTAGTACTCCTTATTTATGTATGCATAACGGTAGGTAGTACCAATAATATTATCATCAGGGTCAAGTATTTCCACCTGGCACTTACCGAGCCTACCCTTCATATCAACAATCGGAATTTCAATTTCCAAACTGCCGTTTGAACCGAACAGTGTTATGCCAAACATAAAACCGAGTGACACCAGGATAATAATAGTAAAATATAACTTGTTCATATTGCCTCCTTTGCTTATTATACATTAAAAAATACAAAATATTCCTGATAATCAAACTGTATCCTGGGATATTATAGAAATATACAGCACCGTGTCAACCTAAACGAAAACTAATAGCTACTGGCTGGTGTGTTGAACAAAAAAACTTGTTTTAAGTTGGGGTTATTTCTGCTTATGAAAGCGTTTTGAAAGCCGTGCTTTAAAACGGGCCGCCTTGTTCTTTTTTAACAACCCATCCTGAATCGACTTATCAATCATGGATTGCACGCTCGGATACATCTTCTCAGTTGCTTTTTTTGTCTTCGTCTTAGTATACTTCTTTATTGCATCCTTCAACCTTCGTTTCTTGATACGATTGGCTTTACGAAGTTTCGCGGACTTTCTAATATTTTTTAGAACGCTTCTTGATTTTATCATGTGGGTATTATATCCAATCCATACGGTATGTCAATAGCGCAATTCTCACTTTATCTTGCAATCGTAAATCTACAATCTGAAATCTAGTATCCAATATTCTCAATCTCAAATCTTAAATCTAAAATCTTCAATCTATAAGATCCTTATACATCTGCAACTTGCGAATCCTCGTTGGATGGCGAAGCTTCTTAAGTGCTTTTGCCTCTATTTGCCTAACCCTTTCTCTGGTAATATTGAACATCCTACCAACCTCCTCGAGTGTCTTGGGCATACCGTCGTTTAATCCGAATCGTAACCTGATGATTTTCTCCTCACGTTTAGGAAGATCTCTCAATATTTCATTGAAACGGTCCTTGAGCACCGAAATAGCAGCCCGACGCGACGGTGAATCAGCCAAAGGGTCCTTAATGAAATCACCGACAAAACTCGATTCTTCGTCATCAATGGGTTTATCCAGGGATATCGGAATCAGAGAAATGTTATGAGCCATTCTCACTTTGTCCGTTGGGATATCCAAACGGATTGCGATCTCCTCAACGGTTGGCTCCCTACCCAAATCCTGGAACATATCACGCTGTGCCCGAGCCACCTTGTTCATTGTATCGAGGATGTGGGCTGGAACGCGTACTGTCCTTGCTTGGTCCCCGATCGCTCGAGTTATAGCCTGCCTAATCCACCACGTTGCATAGGTAGAGAACTTATAGCCTTTTCTGTAATCGAACTTCTCAACCGCTTTGATCAAACCATTATTGCCTTCGCCTACAAGATCAGCAAACTCCAAGCCCCGGTTCACATATTTCTTTGCGATTGAAATAACCAGTCTCATATTGCCCTCGATCATTCGCTGCCGGGCACGGTTAATAAGGTCTTCCCAAGCTCCAATGATCCTTACTGCTTCATCGACATTGCTATTATCAATATTCAGCTCTTTCACCAGAGCCGTTTTCTCCTTTGTGCAGGTTTGAATCTCCTCTTTGTTCCTCAGTTTAGGGAGCACTTTCAGCACCCTACTCAAACGCGTAATCCTGTCATGGAATGCATTGATCGCTATGTTTACGACGCTGTGTTGCAAAGAAAGGATCGAGAGTTTTCTCAGAATTCGTTCCTCTTTCTCAAAAATCCTCCATTCTACAGTCTTTGCTTTGTCCTTACGGTATTTCTTATAAAGTAAAATCAATGAATTATAGTCCCGTTCAATCGATTTAACACGGCGTACAAAACGCTGACGCTCTCCCCAAAATGTCCGTTTATCCGTCATCGCTTCGA
>JAUWLY010000007.1 GCA_030613445.1 Candidatus Stahliibacteriota bacterium
CCAAGATTACGCAGATTCAAACAATCATCCCAGAATTCAAGTGACGTGCTAACAGACCCCCATGAATTATTAACGACTTTTGCATCCTGGGTTGCAAACCATTGAAAGCCCGCATGTATCCAACTGATCTGGGCACCACCACTGGAATCGAAGACTTTTGCACAGATATAAAAGACGCCAGGTGCCACACCAATATCGTCAGTAAATGGTCCATGACCATCACCGCCACAGATAATTCCCATCATGCGGGTACCATGTCCCTGATCATCATACGGACCAGGCTGACCATTCACTGCATCAAACCAACCAGATGGACGCCACTTCCCGTGCAATGCTGGATGTGAAGTATCAACACCAGTATCCATAGTGCCAATAATAATACCAGTTCCATCATAGCCATCATTCCAACATGAGTCAGCTTTTATTTTTTGTATATTCCACTCAGGAGTTCGCAGTATTTTGCCGCTGCCTTCTTGCATATTAGTATCGATGTATGCCACTGTATAGTCATCAATAATGTAATCAATATCTGTACGGGATGTCAAAGATAGAATTAATCCCCTTGTTGCTTTGAAAGCCAAGCCGTTAAAGATCCAATATGTCTGCACACCCATAGCCGGATCATGCTTAGCTAAAAGATAACTCAATAATGCTTCCTGATCTCTACGAACATAGTCTTGTAAGAATTGAATCTTCTCCTGCTTGGAAGTGCCTGCAGGCAGTATGCTCAGGTCTGGTCGATTTTTCATATGTACAATGACCTCTATCATATCATTGTTCTGCAAATTATCCAGTTGTTCCTGCAGATGCGGATGTATAACACCTGCTACGAGTATTAAGCCTATTATCGCTGTTGTGAACATAAATACCTCCCTCTCTTATTTTGAAAGTATGACATTTTCCTTACACGTGAAATATTTTGAACTCAATTCAATAAAGTAACTATAAAATTATAAGAAAATACAATAAAATGTCAAGGGGGGGTTGGGTACAACCGTCCCCGATTGGTTGAGAATTCACTTGACAAATCAGCAATAGTGTATACACTATTCTATAGTTCTATATAGGTTTAAGTGTATTATGTTAAAAGCATAGAAGGGAGGTACAATGAAAAACATCATAGTCATGACTGTTGTGGTCGCCAGCCTCATTTTTGCCGATAATCTCGTGACCAACGGCGATTTTGAGCAGGAGCTGACCACGGGATGGTTAGTGTATTCTGGCGGGACTACTGATTCCATTACACGTGCCACAACCTATGATCCTGACCCGGATTATGAGGCGTTCGTGTATCGCGCAACAGGCGGTGGTTACAGCAAATTATATCAGATAATTGATATTCCCTCTACGGATCTTGATTTCTCAGTGACTGCGAAATTATATGCATATGATAATCACACCAGTGCGTGGACTGGCGCAAGCGTAATGATATCATATCTTAATAACAGTGGTTCTGTCTTGGGAACTACTAGGATCTGTGCTCGTTCCACTCAGTGCCCATGGAATAATTCATCTACAATGCATATCATAGCGGCTGCTGACTCATTCTGGCACAACTACTCATTCAATATTGAAACAGAACTCGGTAACCTCTCTGCTGTGAATCCGACAGATGTAAGGAAGATAGAAATAGCTCTGTTCGATTCAACTTATCATTGCTGAGGGGCGACAGAAACGGCAAAGGTCTTTGCCGATGATGTCGATCTTGATTTTACTGTAACGGGTGTATATCTTGCTTATCGCGATGATACAATAGATGACCAGAGTGGTAACAATAATGGCGTGCTTGATCCGGGTGAAACGGCTGACATAAGTGTCCGTATCAAGAATTTTGGTGACCAGACAGCCACAAATGTATCAGGGACGCTCAGGACTTCATCTCCGGATATTACCATCAATGATAATTACGGTTACTGGGGAACAATTGCGCCAAGCGATAGCGTTGAGAATACAGCAAACCCGTTCAATGTAACAGCTAATGGCTCAAGCTCTGCTGGAACAGTTGTCGATTTTGAACTGGAAGTGACTGATACTGACAGATACACTGACACACTGTACTTCAGTATCATCATAGGTGGTGAAGGATTCGATTATGTGACCCATGACTGCGGTAATGTAAAACTCTCGGTGACGAGGTATGGCACGTTTGGATACATGTCTGCTTTTGCGCCCAATCCTGGAGACGGGTTTTGTTATCCCACAACAAGTAATAGCCACTTATTCATAGGAACGTTCGCCGCCGGTAATAGTGCGGCGTACTGTGTTGACCGTTTCTTTAAAGGTGGTACAGATGACGACGACTGGCATACCACAGGTATTCCTGATGGTATGGTAAGGATGTTTGAACCTGGTCCTGATGATTGGGATGAATATGCAACGGCACATTTCGACGACGCTGGACACACTTCTCCACAGGATTTAGTAGTTGAACATCACTCCTGGGCATGGGATGATGCAAATGCAAATGATTTTGTAATTGTCAAATTCATATTACGTAATGAAGGTGGCACAACACTAAGTAATCTCTATGCTGCCACGTTTATGGACTGGGATGTCGGAACTGCGACAAGCAATCAGGGTTCATCTGAAGCGGCGCGAAACTTAACATGGATATACCAAAATACACCGTATGTAGGCGTAGCTATCCTCGATCCGCCACGAACCACAACTGCGGCAAATCTTTCATTGGTCAGCCATAAAGTCTATGTTTATCCGCTTAATGGCTTACCAGACAGCGTGATGATCCAGTTTATGGATGGGACAATTCAACAACCGAGCACAGATACTATTTATGATTGGTCAGCATGCAACTCATCAGGTCCATTTACACTTGCGCCCACAGACACATTTACTGCTGCCTTTGCAATCCTGGGCGGGGATAATCTCAGCGACCTTCAGGAAAATGCTGATACTGCTTACAATCGTTACTGGGGTAATATCGGAACCGAAGAGTGGAGTACTGCATCCCCTGCAAATATCAGTCTATATCCAGCGATCTCTCATGGTAAAGCCTACACAATTGCGTATAGCATGTCAGTTGAAACACCTGTATATGTGAAAGTGTACAATACAGTTGGTCAATTATTAAAAGAACAGGACTTTGGTAGAATTTCTGGTGCAGGAGAATTAAAACTGGATATCTCTCATTTTGCGCAGGGCGTGTACTTTGCTCAAATTGAATATGGGAACACGAAACAGACTTCAAAAATTATCTGGTTAAAATAGAGATTGATTAGGCGAATCCTATAGTGGGGGTGATAATTCACCCCCACTTTTTTTTACCACTTGCTCATTAAAAATAATAGACAGCCTCCACCTCTTCCCCGAAAAATGCTTAAGAACAACTGATACCTGGTGTTCACCTGTTCATAGCATGTCAAGAGGCGACATTATAATCGTTTCATTCGTTTGGAGCGTTTAGATCGTTATCAACGTTTCAAACACTAAATTTGAACAACCTGGCACCAATATCAAGAGTAGATTTGGTATTGACAAAACTTATGTTCATGTTATAATTATAAAAGAGGTAAATTGAACACAATTAGCCAAAAAACATCTTGTCCACTTGTTACATTTTGTATTCTATTGAGTATTTCCATATTGCACACACAGGATGTTGAACCACCTTTTGATGTTAACCAGACAATTGAGCAGGTCTATGAGTGTCGTAATTTTACAGAGCCGAGGGAAGGCGAGTTTCTGATTGATACGAATGTTGTGTATGTGGAAGCAATTGGTTTCAAATATCTTACTGCTATTGCCTTTGATGGTACAAATTACCTTGTGGTGTGGGTAGACACACGTCGTAAAGAATCATATGACATCTGTGGTGCCAGAGTTACACCATCAGGCACTGTCCTTGATTCAGCTGGTATTCTTATCTGTACTGCTGTCAGAAAGCAGGATTTCCCTGCTGTTACCTTTGGCAGTACGCACTACCTCGTAGTAAGGCATGACTGGCGCAACGATTATGGAAATTATGATAATTCAGACATCTATGGTGCGCGGGTCACGCAATCGGGAATTGTTTTGGATACAGCTGGTATCGCCATAGCAGATAGTACATATAAGGAGTCATGTCCCTCTGTCGGCTTTGATGGCACAAATTACATGGTTGTGTGGCATGATTACAGAAATGATAATTACTATCCTGATATTTATGGTGCTCGTGTGGATACTTCTGGGGTGGTGTTGGACATAGAAGGTTTTGTTGTATCAGATGCACCAAATAGTCAAGCAGCGCCTTCCATTGCCTTTGATGGTACAAATTACCTTACCGTGTGGTGTAATAGTGGCAATATTTTTGGTGCTCGGGTCGAGCCATCAGGGACTGTTATAGACTCAAGTGGTATTCCCATATCAATTGCACCTGGTAATCAATACAGACCTCATGTAACTTTTGGTGGCACGTATTACTTGGTGGTATGGCATGATGGTCGCAATTGTGTTTGGGCTTGTGATATTTACGGTGCAAGAGTTACTCCCTCAGGTATAGTATTAGACCCTGAAGGTATTATTATTTCGCCTGAGGAGAATCATCAACTTTACCCTTCTGTTGCTTTTGATGGCATAAACTATCTCGTTACCTGGTATGACAATCGTGAGGGGGGTTCGTCTGTTGAGATCTATGGCGCACGGGTAGATACAGCGGGTTTTATTCTTGATCCATTGGGCATCTTAATATCACAATCACAGGACGCTAGCCTTAGACCTGCTGTTGCCTTTGATGGCGTAAATTATTTTGTTGTCTGGGATTATTATGAAAGCGGCGGTTCTAATACTAATGTTTATGGTACAAGAGTTTCTCAATTAGGTTATATTTTAGACTCCTTGGGCATTCTTATATCTACAGCAGCATATGGACAGTTTGATCCCTCGGTAGCCTTTGATGGTACGAATTATCTTGCAATCTGGGAAGATACTCGCGAAGATCCATATTCGGATATTTACGGTACTAGGATTTCACCAACTGGTGCAATTTTAGAACCAAACAGTATTCCCATATGTACCGCAGAGAATGAACACGTAGATCCGTCGGTGATTTTTGGTGGTACACACTATCTGGCGGTCTGGGAAGATAAACGCAGCGGTGAAAAAGATATCTATGGTACGCGCATTTTGCCATCTGGAGCAGTTTTGGATACCAGTGGTATCCCTGTCTCAGTGGCACCGTATGAGCAGCGGTATCCAACTATTGCCTTTGACGGCACAAATTATTTTGTGGTATGGCAGGACTATCGCTGCGGCTATCAGTATGATATTTATGGAGCCAGAGTTTCATCATCCGGTGTAGTATTGGATACCGCAGGAATAATGATTGATACTACAGCACTCAGTCCTCATCGTCCTGCAGTTGGTTTTGATGGCACAAATTATCTAGTAGTATGGAGTGCCTATCCTGGCGTCGGACCTCCTCGCGATCTTTACGGCATCCGTATTTCTCAATCTGGTGAGGTATTGGATCCGGCACCGCTTATAATTACGAATGCTGCTGGTCATCAAAAACTTCCTCACGTTGGTTTTGACGGTACAAATTATCTAGTCGTCTGGGAAGACTGGCGTTATTATCAGGACTCTGCTGATGTTTGGGGTGCTCGTGTGGATACTTCTGGAACGGTTTTAGACCCAAATGGTTTTGTCATTACAGATGCAAATCGACATCAAGGAGCTCCTGTAGTTACCTTTGATGGTTTAAATTATGTTGTAGTATGGGAAGACAAACGTAGCGGATTTTACTATGATATATATGGTGCTAAAGTAGATACTTCAGGATTAGTACTTGATTCATTTGCTGTATCAACTCAAAATGCTAATCAATTTACCCCATCCCTTACAAGTGGTGAGGCAGACCAAATTCTTTTCGTATATTCGTCTTGGACATCCTCTATTAATAATCATCCTGCAAATACATTTCGTATTTGGGGCAAATTTTATCCATTTGTTGGCATAGAAGAGAATGCTCGACGCTCCACGCTTTACGCCCTACGCTTATTAGAGGTCTATCCAAATCCTGTCCAAAAAGAGTGCAATATAGAATACAATCTACCACAAAAATCTAAAGTAAACATATCACTGTTTGATGTAACAGGAAGATTGGTTCAGGAAATTATCAATGAAAAGCAAAACACTGGAAAGTATAGTAGAACGTTTGATATGACTGATTTGTCTCAAGGTGTTTATTTTATAAAATTTAATACTGAAAAGTGTTCGGAGACGAAAAAAATTATTTTTATAAAATAGATTAGGCGCCACGAATACTAAAACTACATTATCACTCGGATTTCATAGATTTAGTACAGAAGTGCACAGATGCAGTCCAGAGCGTCGTTTGTGCGATTTTGAAGTTGTGACAAATTTGACACTGATTTTGATAGAATTGGCACAGATTTCTACAAAATTGAACTTTTCGGGTCAGGCGCTATTTGTTCAATTTTGAATAATTAAACACCTGCTGCCCAATATCAATATCGGTGATAAGGTGCTGAGGCGAAACAACTGGTACCTGGTGTTCACCTACTCGCCGATTATCTTTACTAAAACTCGTTTGTCCCTCTTGCCGTCAAATTCACCATAAAAGATCTGCTCCCAGGGGCCAAAGTCTAACTTACCATCAGTCACCGCGATGACCACTTCTCTCCGAATTAACTGTCTTTTTATATGGGCATCCGCATTGGTCTCGCCGGTGAGGTTATGTGCATAGAGTTCTGGATTGTGTGGGATATTCTCTTCCAGCCATTTCTTATAATCTGCATGCAGTCCATTTTCATCGTCATTAATGAAAACGCTCGCCGTTATGTGCATTGCATTCACCAGACAAAAACCCTCTTTTATCCCACTTTCTTTCAGTATTTTCTCAACCTTCGGAGTAATGTTTATGAACTCCATCCGGTTTTTTGTATGAAACCAAAGTTCTTTTTTAACACTCTTCATGTCTTGATCTCCTGCAACTATATTCTATCTTCTCAAGAAAATATTACAGAACTGGATGATAAACCAAATAGCGACTGGCATGCCCAACATGAGAAACCAGAACACCCAGAGTTTCCTTCTGCGCCGGGGGTCTTTGCTCTTGGTCCACTTGACATTCAACAACTCCTTATCTATTGGAAGGCCATCTACGATTATTTTTGCGTCATCAAGTTTTTCTTCCGGGGCAAAGACCACATACTCAACCCCTGGCCCGGCAACTGGAGTCACTGGAGAAAGCAGTATTCCGGTGATTGAACCCTGTTGCAAGTAGCAGGGTATATTATTTTTACGCAGCGTTTCGATCACCATCTCAGCAACGTACGGCTGTTGATGTCTGAAAACCTCAATGAATTTAGCCATATCTTTTAACTGCTCTCCGGGACACTGTTACTCCTTCACTTGCTATTTTTTCTCTTGAACGACCAATAATTTCCAAAAAGATAACCGAGCGTAAGAAAAAATAAGTACAATACAAGCATAAGCGGCATCGACGGCATGCGCATGTAGAGTGCATCGCTTGCAATACTATTAAGAAACGCAATATATAGACAGAAAGGACCAATAAGCGCAAATAAAAACGCAAAGAAGTTCTTTATATTTGATAAACGCAATACTGCCTTGTCAGCGATTTGTCTACCAAATTTTTGCCAGAAAGAGAAAAATCCTTGAGCTTCACGCGGCAGCAAAGATTCTCTTTGAATAAGGTAATAGGCAAAGAACTCAAAACTGATTACTGCAAGCAGCACCTTGCCGGTAAACCCGTACCACCGTGCTAAAGAAAGTCCCATCTTTTCAACAACAACACACCAGATAGGGTTTGCTTCAAATGAGAGATCTGGGCATACTTTTAGGGTTCCAAAAAAATCGAAAAGATGTGCAAACAGTGAAATACAACCCACAATAAGGGATGCTTGCCATTTACCAGACAGAGAGTGCTTGCGCAGCACAAACACCATGCCGATTGCAACGAAGAACACAAGCAACCATGCCAGGATAATCATGGGTAAACCGAAGCGCGCCACAAACCTCAGGATTGCCTCCAGAAGATCATAAGTTGATTTATTGAATTCGCTCATATGAATCACCTAATACGAAAACAGTCGATCTTTGAACCCGGTCGTGCAAGGGATCTAACTCGGTTATTGGTTTTTGCATTAGCTATACAACAATAATGAAAAAGCAGGATTTGTCAATTCGTTAATTATGAAATCACCGAACGCACTACATTGTCTGAAAAAATAAGGGGAGCCATTATGGCTCCCCTTATAAGAGAAAGTGAAACCTTTACAGAATTATTAGTTTCTTTGTCATTGTTGTCGTATTTACTCTGAGTCTAACAAAATAAATACCTGAAGCAACATGTCCCTTATTCCAGATGTGTTCATGTATACCTACATCTTCAGATTGACTGACCACAACATCAATCAATCTGCCGTCTGCAGAGTATACTTCCACATTCACAGATGAGCGTTCAGTAAGTGAAAACCTAATATGTACAATGTCCTTTGTTACACTTGGGGTAACTGCGAAGTTCGATACGACGCTCTGTTCCATCTCTTCTACACCAGGGAAGATAGTATTCTCATAGTAGCGGACATAACCATAGTAATCACTAGTTAGGATATCAATCGCTCCATCTGCGTTATAGTCGACGAAAAAAGGTCTTGTGCCATAGTACTCATGAATGTATGAACCAGATACCGTTTCCAACGTATCACGAACATTGAATACTGGATTAGCATTTGTTCCCACATTCCTATAATAGTAAATGTAAGCGTAGTTATCACCGACGATCAAATCTTTCTTACCATCACCATCAAGATCCCAGACCCTGGGATTACAACGATAATGATTGATTGGACTCCCGCCGCAATAGATGTAACTATACGTCGTAAAGACGGGATGAGCATTAGTGCCTTGGTTAAGATAAAGCCTAACTGTTCCCGTACCAGACTCTGATCCTATTATCAGATCTTTCTTACCATCCTCATTCCAGTCGACCACATCAGGATCAGCATTGTTACCCACATCGATCTTTATACCATTTGCCCTAACCGTATCAAGTAGTGTTAAACCACCACCTGATTCTACAAAAATCATGGTATAACCGTTTCTATCGCCCGCTAGAATATCTCTATCTCCGTCTTCGTTCCAGTCGCACACGGCGACCGCTGCGCCCTGACATCAAGACGCATAGACAGAGATAGGAGATCCATCAGCATACAGATAAGTAAATGTGGTATACGCGGGTGTTGAAGGACTTCCACTATTCAAGTAGACCCTAACACGCCCTGACGTAAATTGACCTACTATTAGGTCCTTTAGACCATCTCCATTCCAATCGTAAAAGAATGGAGATCCATAGTAGCCCACATCGACAAGGATCCCGTTTGCATAGACGTACTGAGCATTCTCAAAAACAGGCATCTGTGCGTGTACGGCAAAGGGCAGAGCGACTATTAGTATTGCACATGCAAGTTTCATAGTACCTCCTCCTTTCTCTATAATATTATATACAAATAGTGGAAATTGTCAAGAGACTTAAGTACTATCGGCAAAAGCAAGCAGGACTTAACAATCCGGTGTCAAAAGATTAACAATGAATTTAATACATAAAGAAAACCCTTTGTGCGCCTTGACTTCTTACTGAATATTACTATAATACACACTTAAACATAAAAGGAGGTATAATATGTTGCTATTGCTTGTCATTTTTGCATTTCCCTCGACATTTGGTAGCAAAGGAATTCTTCGTGCAAAGAGCGGCGATGTAGAGTGGCTGTCTGAAGCGCGTTCCATACTGACCATCAGTGTCGATGGTGAAGGATACAGATACGATTATGATGATACTCTTTTCGATTATGGGAGTGGCCGGGTCATTATAGGTTACACACCAATCAAACGCTTTGAAGCATATACACTGTGGCGTGGTCATGGAGAAGGGACCGTGCGTCAGCCCTTTTCTGACAGTGATTTCGAGGGTAACCTCGGTGACCTGGACCTTGGGGCAAAGGTCGTTCTTAAAAAGTTCAGGAACTCGTACCTGAGCAGTGACCTGGCTCTCACTATACCTATTGGTAGAGACCAATATTCAAATGATGGCTTCATCATATATCCAAAAGCTATCTTGACTTTTGACTGTGGCGACTACTCGCGTTTATTTCCAATTCGCATACATCTCAATGCAGGTTTCCCTATTGGCAGAAGCGATCTATCGGGCAATTTCCCTGTTACCTTGGTAACTGCGTTTGAACTACCCTCAAAACTATTTACGTACTTTATTGAAATAAGCAGAATGCACGAACGCGACTGGAACTGGCGTTTTACGCCCGGTTTGAAGCTCCATCCATTTAACAGAATCTGTCTAACCATTGGAGCTGATCTAGGAACTACTGAAGATTACTGGCTATTTGGTGCTAACGCAGGTCTGGCAGTAAGTTCAGTGCTTGTAAGAGAACGAGAAACACGCCCAACCGGCAATATCGCTGGAGAAATAAGAGATCGTACAACTGATGCGCCAGTAGCTGCTAATGTCATGCTCCTTGAGTTAGATGAAACCGCATTTGCGAGCGAGAAATTCGGTGTTTACAAACATATTGGTGTACCGCGAGGAGTGTATACGCTGCTCGTACAGGCACCAGGTTACGCTGCTGAAAGCAGAATGGTAATCGTGGACCGGAATGAAACAAGTGTGCTCAATTTCGACCTAGCACGGGCAATGGTAACCTATCAGGGCATTGTTTTGAACGCGAGTACAGACCAACCAATAAACAATGCCGTGATACATCTGGAAGGTAAAGCAGTAACCACAGCACTCACTGATATCGATGGTACATTCGAGGAAGTCCTGAAACCAGGAGCCTATGAATTAAAAGTAAACAAAAAAGAATTTGCCCAATACATCAGCACATTCTCAATATATGATGACCGCCAAGATACAATCTGGCTAAGACCTGTTGCAGCGATTGCTGAAACCCCAGAGGCCATCGTATATTTTGATATTGACGATGCAAACATACGTAAGGATCAAAAATCAACGCTCAATGATATAGCTGAATTTCTAAAGAGCCATCCAAGTGTGAGATGTGAGCTTCGAGGTCATACAGATCCATCTGGCAATATCGACTACAATGAAATTCTCTCACTCGCACGTGCCAACAGTGTAAAAGATTACCTTGTCAAGGTCTACGGAATTGAAAAACAGCGAATTTCAACCCTGGCATATTCCAGGACAAAGCTCGTTAGAGAAAACCCTGAAAAGAGTAGGAGGGTCGAAATATTCTTAATTAAATAGAGTATTTGCAACCTCGACAAACGCAGTATAGAAAACAACAACCCCGCACCTTTTTCTGAAGGGTACGGGGTTGTGTTTAAAATGCAAAACTTTATTTCACAAGTATCAATTTTTCCAGGTAGTCTGTATTTTCAGTTTTGAGTCTGCAAAAATAGATGCCAGCCGAAACTCTATTATCTTTCCCATCAAGACCATCCCATGAGATTTTGTGCGTTCCAGCCTGCTTGATATCGCTAATGAGATTCTTAACCAATCTGCCCTGAATATCATAGATAGACAGTTCGACTGCTGTTTCTCTGGTCAATTGAAAATTCAGTACTGTCTGCCTTTTTGCCGGATTGGGTTTTGCGAAGAAAACAAACCTACCGATAGATTCTTCTTTGCTCTCTTCAGCGCCAACCAGAAGTGACCAACGGTACGTACTGCTACCATTTGTACCGGCAAAGATGTAGTTATTAGGATTAACATCGAGGCAATTGATATTCATTCCCCCAAGCCCATCGTTCATTGGCTCCCACGAACTGCCATTATTCGTACTACGGTACACGCCGTTGCTATAGGTTCCAGCATATATCATCGTGGCATCAGTAGATGTATTATCAATAAGGATTGTATTGGTTCGACCGCCGCTGAATCCAGTGGTCGCCCATGTTGACCCGCTATTAGTTGACTTGTACAAGTTACTTGATGTTCCCGCATACATGATATTTGTATTATCAGAATCAATTGCTAGAGCATAGACATAACCAGACAAACCAGTAGCCGGTAACTTTGTCCAACTACCTCCACTATTAGTCGTTCGGTATATTGCTGAACCGCTTTCATAACCACCTGCGTACACGATATTTGAATTACCAGGATCCATAGCCATGGCGTACAAATATCCATTGCTCGAACCAATCGTATACCGCGTCCAACTGTCTCCTGTATTGGTAGTCTTTGAAACCGACATCTTGTACAATGAATCACTGGGATCGTAATAGCGTCCACCACACCAGAATGTTGTATTGTTGCTGCGGTCACAAATAAAATCTCCACCATCCGCATAGTAAAGGTCTTTGACATTCCAGACGGACCCGCCGTCTGTGCTCAAGTAGAGCTCTGAATTGCCTCAGCCCGAGCCCTCAAAGCCAAAAACAAGATCCGGGTCAGTATTGTGTACGCCAAAAGCACACAGCGCGCCGCAGGTTGAAGGCGTCGGCAGCAGGTCCCAGGAAGAACCGTTATCAGTTGTCTTATAGACACCAACATTTTCAAACTCTGTATACAGGGTTGCTGGTGATGACGGAGCAAGACCGATATCATTTATTTCTCCAAGGTACATCCCGTTTATTGCGGCAGCCCATGTCGTACCCATGGTTGTGGACTTGTAACATCCCGCGTTATTGCCAACATACACATTTGAAGTACTAACCGGGCTGATCGCTAACCCCCAAAGGTAGCGACCATCAAGCCCTGAACTAAAAGAAGTCCAGGTAAGCCCAGCGTCGGTGCTCCGGTACACTGAGGAATATCCGCTTGAAAAAACCAGATTTGGATCGAGTGATGAGGTTGCCATACGGTAGTTATAGAAGTATGTGGAAACTTTTGTCCATGAACCACCAGCGTCAGTCGAACGATAGATACCATCAGTGTAAGTACCTGCATAAACGATATTCGAGTTGGTCGGATGCACTGCCAATGAATAGGTATAATAACCGGTCGTTGCAGACCAGGTGATATCAGTAAAACTCGTACCGCCATTGGTTGATTTATAGACCCTGGGATAATAGGTTGTACTGACCCGTTCCGAACCACCGACATATATTGTATTTGGCGATGATGGGTCAATAGCAACACACCAACCATAACAGTAACCACCAGTATTGAGCACTGTGGTCGTGGTCCATGTCGAACCGCTATTCGTACTCTTTATGAATACCATATCATAAACACCAGAGGAAATATATTTCCGGCCTGCGCCCACGATAATGGATGGGTCAGTCGGATGCACGGCAAGACCATAAACATAGACGCTCGTTACTGTCCCAGATGTCCACGTTGCACCGCCGTCAGTCGATTTCCAGACGCGACCATAATAACCCGAGTACAGATTGTCAGACGGGTCAATCGCCATGCAGTAGTTATAACCATTATATGAACCGGTCCTTGTCCATGACGCACCGGCGTCAATTGATCTAAAGATCTTGCAGGGATACGAATACGAAGCGGCATAGAGAATATTCTCATTACTCGGTGAAACCACGACTGAACGGATATTCCCACCTGCAGGGCCAATCGCCTCCCAAGTTGCGGCAAGGAATGTACAGAATCCTACCAGATATACAACTATAAGTGTTTTTTTCATATCCTCTCCTCCTTTCTTCAAAAAAACTGTTCTACACTTAAGTATACTTGTAATAGATTATTTGTCAAGTATTAAATTAAGATATACATATATGCAAATGCAACAGCTATCAAATGTCTTTATCTTCGATCCAAACCGCAGTCTGCAGAATTACCGTGTCAATAATACAAGCTTTTTTGTGTAACTAACATCGCCAGCACTAAAATTAAGGAAGTAGATCCCTGCTGCAAGTTTCCTATTAGCATTGTCTTTAGGATGCATTTGAATATCATAGAATCCAGGATCTTGTTCTCTCTCTACCAAAGTTCTCACTAATCTACCAAGAACGTTGTATACCTTCAGACACACCTTAGTCTTTATTGGCAAAGCATATTTTATACTCGTTAATCTAACGAATGGATTTGGATAGTTTTGATACAATATGTAGGTTTTCGGAAATACATTTTCTGCTATGCCAATCGGTGGTTTAATGACAAACGAGTAATTGCTTTCCTCAGGTGCACCTACCGGGTCGGTCCCTCTATTAGGTGTAAGAAAATCATCTGTGGCTGATAAGTAGTAATAAATAGTATCATCGATGCTTTGTGCGGGAATTTCAGCCGTGTACTCATCAGGGCTCAAAGTCGTGTCCATTTGGATTGCACTCCAAGCTCCGTCATTTATTCTGTAATACAATGAACATTGATCAACCTCATACATATTGTCTCGAATGATTGAGTAAACTGGGAAAGGACCAAGATGGGAAGTATCTTCCCATACTGTAGTATTAGCAAATGATGGCGGAACATTATCCCTCGGGGTCGTAATAGCAACATCATCAACAAAAGCATATGGCGGTACTCCCTCTTCCATATATTCATATTTGAACCGAACTGACGTCCAATTACTACTCGGTGTGAAATTTCTTCCAAAATTCTGCCAGGTCGGACTCCAACCTGCAAAGCCCATGAATACCCAATCACCATTGCTTAGAGTATCTATATACAAACAACAACGACCCATCATCCAATGACTCCACTGGGACCAGGTAATCTGCGGATATCTCGACAGATCTAAATGTGGTCGAATTATCAATGGATCGCCAGGATAATTCGTGTCTGGAGATACGCTCCACGCACCGGAATGGAAATCATCACCTGTGACAAACCAATGGGTTGAATCAACCCACCATTTCGTTGTATCAAAGTCCCCTGCGTGCTCAAAATCGTCAAAAAATAGAGTACAAGGAGGAGGTGTTTCGCCGATCATTACATCAAAGGTCTCGTTTTTTTGTCCAACCCAATTGATCCAACCCGATGTTTTAGGATAAGTCGTAAATGTAATGGTGTAGCCAGCAGGTGTTGTGGGATGGGTTGTGAATTCAAAAGGATTTGATGCATTATTCCCAGATGCACCTACACCCATGGGTCCGAAATATGAACTATCAGTTATGATCGTAACATAAGGATCAGTGGTAGTAATACAGGCAACCGTTGATGAAACAGAATCCTTTCCGATATTTTCCAGGGTCAATAATATGGTACATGTATCACCAGGCTGAGGGCTTCCCGGGACTGCATGACTGACATATACGATATCAGGTGAACGTATTTCTTCTTCTGATACTGGAAATTCCCATGTACTCTTTGCGATATCTGTTACCTGCATAGTAAATGGTATGAGCGTGATCTGCTCCCCTTGATAAGAATACAGATCTGAAACTACAAAGGTAAAGGTCCTCGTTGCCTGTGCTCCGGGCGCCAGATCGCCGTAAGATTTAGAAGAATCAGTGATGGCAACGAGTGTATCTGTTGTTTTCAATATCGCAGTGATATTATTTGAAGGTACACCGCCATAATTTTTTAACGTCACAGTCATGTATACTGTTTCACCAGGATTTAATACACCATTGCCATTACCTCCAGTAGCTTCGTCTATTGTGTGGCTCAGATAACCGGGAAATGGCGTGCTGTGGTCAACCATGACTATACCTTGATGAGGGATATGGAATGGAGAGGTTACCGTGACGTATACAGTATCATCACTCCTCGGCACTGGATAAAGTGTTACCTGACCAGATACATCAGTTTTACCAACACAATAAACATCATTTGTGCTCATCAAACATACGGTCGCGCCTTGAACCGGGCTCCCTGATTCCTGGACCAAAACAGTGAATTCATTTGTTCCAACTGGCATCGTGGCATTATATGTACAGGTGATTGCAACAGGTACATCAGCCCACATTGTGGTCCCTGGATCACCGAGTAGGTTAAATCCAAAATTACCAATGCCAATGCCACTACATTGTCCAAGATTGTAGATACTATCAACATAGGTATCGATAAATCGAGTTGGCACCTGTTCGCACATTGAACTTGCTGGCGTAGCTCCTGCTCCTATATAGGCAATCCCTTTTTCTCTGGTCCACGCTTCACCGTGACACGTAGTGTTTTGATACATACCGGTGCCACAAGACGCAGCAAGTACAATAGGCACTTTTTCTCCATTGGTAAGAGCATAAACATCATTATTGTCAAATGTATTACTCCAGTCAGTAAGCCACCATCCATTAGGCCAACCATGTCCAAAGTAAGCAGTAAAAAGCCTTCCACTATTTACCGCATTTGTTATATTCGCTGTTGTCGCTCCTCCGCTTCTTGAATATAATGTATCGATCCATGTGAAGCCGTAATCGAGCAGGTCGTTTCTGATATTAATCGCCGAGGGCAAACCATGCCACTCAGCACCGTTGATCGTACAAGCTTTGCGATACCAGGTCGGGTCTGTTAAGTAGGGATCGCGTTGGTAATCCATTATGCGATCAATCATACTGGTTAGTGTTCCTGCGTCACTTGTTGAGAGCCTTCCCACTAATATTTCATAGCCGTTCGACAGGGTTCCATCAAGATTTCCATAATAGAGAAAATCAGTTGCACAATCACTCATTTGAGGTACTATATGCGTGGGGATATCTTGTACGTCACCAACAAGCAATAAGTATTCAGGTGGATACTCCCAGGTAAAATAGGCGTCCATCAAATACTCCCTTATTAGCGAATCAGCTGGTGGATTACAGACATCAGAGATATTGACCACCTTTACCCTTCTACCCTCACGATTTCGCCAATCAGCCAATGGTTGTATGGTTGCGTTGAGTGCATCAGCAGTGATAATAAGATATGTCCCTCTTGCAACTGAATCAGATCGGATAAAATCGTAGTTGATGAAAATATGTTTGTATATCGGTTCAAAGGCATAAGATGTATAGGGGCGAGTCCTTTTGAGCACATTTGTTGTACTGATCCCTGAGTAGTTCAATTCTACAAAAATATTGTGGTATACATAGATCTCACCTTTTGCAGGATTGTAAACCACTGGTTGAAATGTCAGTATGACAAATCGATAATCCCGTAATATCCCTGGAGTACTAATCCTTGCAAGCTCTGGAGGATAGTTCATGTTCTGCTCATAAAAATCCTCATCAATCATGAATTCCTTGAAACGAAAACGATCCTGAAAAGGTGCCGGGATATAGGCTTCGAGCGTATCACACGTATAACTTATAATCTTCAATTCTACATTTTTGTCATCAGGGACCGCGATCCATTTTTCCATAGTCGGTAATCCTGGTTTGCCAACGTCGCTCAGAAAAGTGTATTCACCGGGAATCTCAATGAGACTATATTTTCTTCCATTTATCATTTGTTCGCTAATATGTATCCCGGATAGGTTTATTTCAATAAGCGTATTGAACTGACTGTGTGCGGTTACTTCAATTTCTGGTGACTTATCAAGTCTTTCATTAAATGATATCCACTCATTGTTATGAGACAACGATGATACTATACTTACCATCACAAGAATATGCCACATAAGTACCTCCTTCTTATATACAGTATAGTTACGAGTGTGTTTCAAATCGTGAAAAACCAAATACAGAACCCCCCCATTTTACTGAAGAAAAGGGCTGTGTACTTGCCCTTATTGACAAATGTTCAAAAATCGGTACAATATTTCTGCGGTTGTGCAATTTATGAAAATCGATGACAAAATAAAAATAGACGCAGTCAATGCTTATATTTCCGGCATGACTCGGGTTGACATCATTGCAATCTACAAAATACACCCGGTCACTTTGTGGCGATGGGTAAAGCAATACCAAGAAGGTGGTATAAAGAATTTAACAAAGAAAAGAGTGTATAAGCGTCCATGGAATAAATTTCCGTTGACACTTGAAGAAAAAGTTGTTGCGCTGAAGGAAATGCATCCTTCACTCTCAATTTCTAAAGCCTGCAAAATGCTTAAGATGAGAGGTTTGGAGATCTCAAGAAAAGGCATATGGAATGTGTGGCGACGATATGGTCTGGTCGGTTTCATGAAAGATAGAATGGGTATAGTAACTGATTGCCGGAAATATTGCTACATAGATCCTGAGTCAAGAGAGAATATTAAGAAAATAAAAATAATGTTGAGTAACCAAGGGATAAAGAACGCAGCACATGCTATCAGTTTATTGCCAGTGTGCTCTGAAGATAAGATACTCCATGCTGTACCCAAAAACTCACTTTCTTTGAAAAGGCAGGTTGATCTACTTCTATCACAATCAGGCAAGATCCCCCTGAGGCGTTATCGACAAGATGCAAGAATCCTCAGGACTAACCTGGAAAAAAAGAAATTGTATTACTCTGCCCTCAGGGTTGGCATCGAAGAAGGCGCCGCCCTGACGTATCTTGAAGAACCACAAGAACTGCTCAAACTAACAATACACCTGAGGAAAAAAGGGAAAGGTTTGAGAGATCCGTGGCTACGCTACACCATTGCATTACTGGAAGGATACGCGTTGGCGAGTTTGCTTAGAATCCAGGATGCATTGAAATGTGCAAATGAATGTAAAATACTGATTCGAAATCTACCCAATTCCTATTTTCTAATGGGCGAACTGACCTCGCTCTATTATAAATTGGGCAAGTATCGCGAAGCAATACATTGGGCAAGAAAAGCCCTGGAAGGTGTTTCTGACGAGTATCGAAAAGATCTCTACTCAAGCCTTCTTGGGTATCTTACTGTATCAGGTGATTACCAAGCTATTCCGAAAATCTCAAAGCAAGAGGAATTGCACAAATGGGGTTACCACACGAGGATCCTTCTTTGCAAAGCGCTTTTTCATCTTAACAAAGGTGATTTTCAACAGGCATCTTCACTTGCCAATGAGGGATTGCTTTGTTCAAAGAAAGAAGAAAGTAGAGCCTTTTTTTTCACTGCTATATTCATCCTTGCCTGTGGTCATGCGGCTGTGGGTGAGAAGAAAAAGGCACAACTCATTCTTAGAAAATATAATCCATTAGCCAAAAAATACCATCTTGAAAAAGTATATTTTCTGCATCGCATTCTGCTGCAAGACCTGCGTATACCAAAAGAAATTACCAGCATGCCGAGCCTCCGTTTGGCTCAGCTTCTTTTCCAGGCTACGAGGACCATGCATACAAAAGACTACATGCGAGCACTTAGCTATGCTAATACACAAGAACTTCGTGGCCTCTTTGAACGCCTTGCCTTATTCTTCCCTGAACCAGTAGTGCGGCTCATAAAAAAGGGCAAGAACCCTGGATTATCCCGCATTTTTCTAAAGATGCCGATTTTTCAAATCGAACCACCTGTGTATAATTTGAGATTTCTTGGCAGACTGCGTATTTTCAAAGGAGAGAAATCAATCTCACGATTAAAATTAGGTCCCAAAGATAGATCTTTCTTGATACATCTGGCTATTAATGAAAATCGTAGCATAGTATTAGATGATCTATACAAGAATTTCTGGCCTCGAAGTAGAAAGCCTTCAAGAAATCTCTCTCATCTTTTGGTTCGAATCAGAAAATCCCTCAGCATATCATCAGATCGTTTAAAAATTCGTGGGGATTTCTTAGTCTGGAATTTTTATTTTACTACCGACCATAAACTTTTTGAAGAAACACTTATCCAAGCAAAAGCCCTGGACCGAACAGGTGAATGGAGGTATGCAAAAAGAGAATATCAGAGGGCATTTGCGTTATTCCGCGGTGAACCCTTCCGTAAGATGTACGACAATTGGTCAGATCATATGCGAAGAGTGATATTAAATAAATTAGAAACCGAGGCGTTGCACTTTGCCAAAAGCTGTTTAGAACATGATAATGAAATCTTCCAAGAAAAGAGACAGACGCCAAGAAACGTGACGGACGCAAGGAAGGCACTTGAGAAGGTTGCAGAAATAATTCCTGATTCAGAAGAGATAAGAAAGATGAGGTCAATTGCCCCCTTGACAAATTCTAGGTTTTCTTTATAATGACTGACTGGTCAGTCAGAATGACCATGTGCATATGGAGATTTAATTAGAGAAATGAGAACAAAAAATAAGCATACAAAAGAAAAAATCATTGAGCACGCTCTCAGAATCTTTGCTCAAGAGGGTTTTTTCAAGACTACAGTTGATGACATTGCACAGGCAGCGGGTATTGCCAAGGGCACCCTTTATCTTTATTTCAAAGACAAGGCCTCGCTTTACGTAAAGGTGATAGAAGAACACTTCAATGTCGGCATCAAGTATCTTAATGAGGTTCAGAAAGAAAAGATGACAAGCACAGCAAAGCTACAGAAGATTGCGGATGATTGGATCGATTATATGATTCGACTTAAGAGCTCATTTTTCATGTTCTCGATGGAGAATGTCAATCTATCGAGTAAGATCATGAAAGCGGTCAAGCCAATAATGAGTGTGCACCTTAAGGAAATGATCGATATTATAGTCCAGATAATCGAACAAGGCATCAAGGCACGGGAATTCAGAAAAGTTGAGCCGCGTATCGCAGCCGTACATTTTCTCAACACCATACGAACGGGTTTTTTCGTCACTTTCATTACTCCTAAAAGGTTCGTCGACAAAAAAATATTGCTTGATTTGTTCTTCAAAGGACTAAAACAAAGGAGGTAGAATGCTGCACTCTTTGTTAATTAGTTTGCTTATATTCACCTACCCTGCTGGAGAAAACAAAGAAACAGAGTTTTCTCTTGGAGCAAGTTATTCACACTTCTATCTGTACCAAGACATAGAGGATCCAAGAGGGAAATTGGGTTTCACAGGTGAAATTGGTATAACGAATTTGATACCGTATATCGGATTGAAAATAAGAGGAAGCAGAGTAAGATATGAGGGCGCTTCTGAAACAAATCCTTATGAATATGAGTATATCCCTTTAACATTATGCACCAGCTTCAATCTTCTACCCTTCATGGAGTCAGGATGGTTGAGTCTATCAATGGAAACAGGTTTTGGCCTATACTTGTGGCGCGGTTTCGACAATGGTGAAGTGGTTGTGCTGTCGAATGGTAGCACGATGCAAGAAAAAGACATCGGTTTTGTCGGCGGTTTATCTCTGCAGGTCAGGCCTTACAAATTGATCGCCTTAGAAATAGCAAGCCGCTTTAATTATGTTGCGAGTTCAGACCTTGAGAAATACGGATATTCTGACAAAGATGAAAAACTATGGGAAAACGGGGTTGGATTAAAAATAATCATGCCTTGGTAAATGTATTGGAGGTAACATGTCAATAGTGTTAATTTTTCTCATGAACATAAGCCTTGGTGATACGCTCAATATCACTATTGAATATGCCATCGAATATGCTCTTGAGAACAACCCGGAGATCGTACAATTAACTCTGGATTTCAAGACCTCACAAGCGAAAGTTGATGAGGCACGGTCCGTGTTCTACCCCAATATTTCAACCAGTGGATATTATGCTTATCTGAGTGATGTCGCTGTCTTTGAGTTGGACAGCATGCTCATACCCATGGGACAGCATGAAAACTACAACTACCAGATCTCTCTACAACAGATTCTTTTCACCTGGGGTAAGATATACAATGCATATAGGATTGCTGGTCTTGGTAAAGATGTTGCGCAACTCAATATTATACGGAAGAAACAGGAAGTACGTAATTCAGTAACTGATGCATTTTATGGTCTTCTCGTACTAAAAGAAATGGTAACGCTATCGCACGAAAGCTTGCTTCAGCTTGAGAGACATGCAAACACAGTTGAAAAAAGGTATAAGGCTGGTCTGGTACCTCAGTTTGATTTACTCCGCGCCCAGGTCCAGGTTGCCAACCTCAAACCCCAGGTAATAGAGGCAGAAAATGGTCTGAAACTTGCTCAGGAGGGATTCAAAATGCTCTTGGGTTTACCTCTACACGTGGAATTTGAGCTTTCTGGTGAATTGCAAATGGTTGACGAGGAATTTGAAATAGACGACCTGACCACAGCAGCACTTGAAAATCGCATTGAATTGAAGAACCTGAAAAAATTCACTGACATTGCAAAATACAGCAAGGCGATTGCGCGTCGCGCAAACCTGCCGACGTTAGTTGCAGGTGCAACGTATGTACGTACAAAACCTTTCGGTTTTGGTGGAAATGATTGGGGGACAAATGTCACCTTTAATGTCGGTTTTGAATTTCCCATATTCACAGGTTTCAAGAATCTTGCTCAATACAAACAAGCAGCCCTGCAACTGAAAGGAGCCAGGCTTGCATTCGAGAATTTGGAAAAAGGCATCACGTTTGAAGTAAAACAGGCTTTTTATAATTTCCAAGCCTCAAAGCAGAGCATTACCGCAGCGCTAGAAAATGTCGCTCAGGCAGAAAAAACTTATGAGATTATCAATACAAGATATAGAAGTGGCCTGGCAACAAACCTTGAGTTCATGGATGTCCAGCTTGCCACAATGCAGGCAAGAACTAATTATCTCTCAGCGCTGAAGCGGTATTATACATCCAGAGCTGAAATTCAAAAAGCAATTGGTAAGGAGGAATAGATGCGGAAGTTTTTGATTATTTTGGTAATTGTTATTGTTTTAGGTATCGCAATTACAGCAAGAATAATGGTTTCTAAGAAACCTGCTGAACAGAAGGAAACAGAGAGAATAGTACCCGTTGAAGTCATTCTGGTCACCCGTGGAAATGTGGAAAGCACATGCGAGCTGATTGGTATAATTGAAGCGAATAAGACCGCCCATGTTTTCCCGGAAACCATGGGGCGCATCACGAGAATAATGGTAAAAGAAGGGTCTTATGTCAACAAAAACAGCCGGCTCATGGCACTGCGCAACGAATCTATTGGTTTTGAGTATGAAGAAGGTTACATTTTGGCGCCGATCAGCGGCAATATGGCAAACATCATGGTTAATATTGGTTCGATGGTCACGCCGCAGACAAATGTGGCTACGGTAGTTGAGTTCTCAAAAGTTAAGGTTACTTTCAATATGTCTGAAAATACTGTGGGTTGTGTTAGAAAAGGCAGTAAGGTTCACGTCGTAGTCGATGCCATGCCGGACAAATCATTTCAGGGTACACTATCAGAAGTGAGTCCGGTTATTGACCCCTATACTCGGACTATTGCAGCAAAAGCCATAATCAACAACCCCAAAAAACTACTCAAACCTGGAATGACCGCTCGGGTGACACTGAACCTTGGTTTCAGGGATAGTGTAGTTTCAATACCTCGCGATGCTCTACTTAATAGCTATTTGTTTATTGTTAAAGACAGTATTGCTGAACGTCGCGATGTTGAAGTTGGATTGATCGGTGATAGATATGTGGAAATACTGAGCGGAGTCGAGCAAGGTGAGCAGATTGTGCTTATTGGACAGCACAGGCTTGCCGGCGGAGAAAAAGTCAACCCAATTCCAGGGCGTGAATAATGAACCTCACTGAGATATCTATTAGAAGACCCCTAACAGTATTGATGGTTTTTCTTGGGATCATAATGTTTGGTTTCATCTCGGTAGCAAACCTTCCAGTCAATCTTTTCCCCGACGTTACATTTCCTATGATGTTTATTATGACCAATTATCCTGGTGCAGGTCCAGTGGAAATCGAAACCCAGATCACTGATCCGCTTGAGAAAAGTCTTGGTACTGTGAATAATCTGGACAAGATAACTTCAACTACTTCAGAAAATCTCTCTATGATTTTCATGCAATTTGGCTGGGGTGCAGATATCGATGCAGCGTCGAATGACGTACGAGATGTTTTAGGCTTCCTGACTCCATATTTGCCTGATGATGCAGCATACCCTATGATTTTCAAGTTCGATATATCACAGCAGCCAGTTGTAATGTATACGATTGGCGGTGATATTGATCCGCTTGAACTGGATGAAATCGCTGAGGATATTGCTGATCGTTTGCAACGGGTGGGTGGTGTTGCTGCTTCGTATGCAATGAGTGAAGCACTACGTGAAATACAAATAGTCCTCGATCCGCTCAAACTGAAAGGTACGGGTATCACGCCCGGTCAGATTATGGGTGCGTTACAGGCACAGAATATCAATTATCCGCTTGGGAACATAGAAACCGGCAATAGAATATATATAGTGCGTACAATTGGCGAATATGCAAACCTTGATGAGATCAGGAATACAGTCGTTGGAAGTAATAATGGCGTGCCGATTCTGCTTTCTCACCTAGCTGAGGTACGTTCGGCTGCGGCTGAGCAGACTTCTATTTCACGCACCAATGGTGTTCGGTCAATATGGGGGATGGTCCAAAAGCGTACTGATGCCAATACTGTAACAGTAGCAACTTCTGTTGTAAAGGAACTGGATAAAATCAAACAAGATCTGCCGCATGGAGTACAAGTTGACCTTATTTTCGATCAGGCAGATTTTATTATGCGTTCTGTGAAGAGTACAGCCAATACCTTAATCCTGGGAGCAATACTTGCGGTCATTATTCTCTTCCTGTTCATCGGCAGTTTCCGCTCGACTTTGTATATGGCAGTTGCTATACCGATTACAGTGTTCTTCGCCCTGTTTTTTATGTTTCTTTTCAAAATGAGTCTTAATATCATCTCACTCGGTGGCTTGACCCTTGCAATCGGTATGGTTCTTGATAATGCGATTGTTGTATTTGAAGCAATCTTCCGACACAAGGAAAAGGGTGAAGAACCTAAAAAGGCAGCGAGTAAAGGTGCCAAGGAAGTAAGTGCGGCGATTACTGCTTCAACCCTAACCACGGTAGCGGTTTTCTTGCCACTTCTCTTAGTCAGTGGGTTGGCTTCAGTATTCTTCAAACCCTTGGCACTTACCGTGACGTTTGCTCTTATATCATCACTTGTCGTCGCATTGACTATCATCCCAATGCTTTCAACAAAGTTTGCAACAGTGAAACGTGGGGGAAAGGAAAAAGGGTTTGGTACCAGGGTAGGTAGATTCTATGAAAAGATGGAAGGCATTTACACACGCGTGATTCAATGGGCGCTTAAACACAGGTTAGCAGTAGTTTTGATAACCGTAGGTATATTCCTCGTCAGTCTGGTCGGACTGCTTGGGCTAGGGTTAATAGGTACTGAGTTGACCCCTGAAATTGACCAGGGTGAAATAATAATCAATGCAGAGATGCCTGTAGGTACAAATATGTGGGTCACTGATTCTGCTGTTCAAAAGCTTGAACAGATCATCCTTGAAGAAATCCCTGAAATCGATATAATGTCTACGTCTATTGGCAGTGGCTCAGGTGGAATGATGAGCCTGTTTATGAGTACGACAGGTCCACATGCTGCTCAAATCTGGATTGAGCTTCCTCACCGCGAGAAACGAACACGGTCAGTGTTTGATATTCAGAAAGACCTACGTTCTAAGATAATTGATGTTATCCCTGGACTTAAGGTGACCTTTGGACAAGATGAATTCCAGATGTTTGGTGGTGGTGCGGCGATTGAAGTCAAAATAATCGGCTATAGCCGTGAAAAAGCACAGAGAATTTCCGATGAACTCATGGAAAAAATGAATGAAGTTGAAGGACTCGTTGACTTAGAATGCAGTTTTGGCGAAGGTAAACCAGAATACCAATTGATCATCGACCGTCGCAAAGCTGCGAACTTTGGTCTCACACCATATCAAATCGGTTCTGTATTACGTTCACGTCTTGAAGGAATTGTAGCCAGTCAATTCCGTGAACAAGGAAGTGAATACGATATAAAACTCATGATCCATAGAAAGTATCGAGACGACCTCAAGAATGTTACTTCAATGACAATCACCACACCATTTGGAGATATCCCCATTCTTAATTTCATTAAAGATACCGTTGCCATTGGTCCGGTATCAATCGACCATGAAAACAACAAAAGGATTGTTACGATCACTGGTAGCGCTGAAGGACGCGATATGGGAAGTGTAGCAGCAGATGTTCAAACGATAATCAATGAAATTCAAAAACCAGCAGACTTTGTGATTGATATGGGTGGTGGTTTTAAAGAACAAATGAATATGTTCAAAGACTTGGGCTTCGTTATTTTACTTGCGCTTGTGCTCGTCTATATGATCATGGTCGGGCAATTTGAATCGTTAAAAGAGCCTTTTATCATAATGTTCACAATTCCGCTTGCTTTAATAGGTGTGGTGTGGATGTTGTTTTTCACCGGTACGACCATTAATATGCAAAGTCTGATGGGTGTGCTACTGCTCGGCGGTATTGTCGTTAACAATGCGATTGTCTACATCACATATACCAACCAACTACGCCGTGATAAAGGCATGTCCTTGTTCGATTCTGTTATTGAAGCAGGAAGAGTGCGGCTCAGACCGATTCTGATGACTGCTTTGACTACGAGCTTCGGCTTGGTCCCCATGGCACTCGGTATCGGTGCCGGCAATGAGATACGAGCACCAATGGCGCGTTCAGTCATCGGTGGATTGTTACTTTCAACATTCTTGACACTCGTGTTCATCCCTGTGCTCTACACGTTATTCGAGCGGAAGAAAAAACCACAGGAAAACCTGAGAAAGCAAAGATCATAAAAGAGTAGAAACCAAAAATGTAAAGTCCATAAAAAAAGCATGCTGATGTTCATTACTGAGAGCCATCAGCTACAGTGAGCGCAGCTTCAAAATATAAAGCACCTATTCTTTTCTCCCCTATCCTGATACTGAATCCACCCTCATAATAACCGTCTTTCTGTCTAACAACGCTTTCGTCATTTTCAAGGATGTCACTGAAAAATTCACGACCTAAAGACGCCTGATCGCTCGATGCAACTATGACACCCTGTCCATCAGTAAAATGCACCAATGATATATCAGTTACCGCAGTACGTAATTCGTTAATGATCTCATCAAGCGTGGCTATCTCATCCATTACGAGCACGTCTTCAACATATGAAGAGTGAGCAATGACCTTACCGATACTTTTATACCTTTCAGCGCGTGACTCATGCTGGGGTTGTGTTTGTTCTTGTTCACTCGTTAGCGCACCAAAATACAGTGCACCGAACTTTTTCTCTTCGAGTTCGATACTGAAACCGCATTCATAGAACCGGTCGCGCTGCCGGACTGCATAAGTATCTGGATCAAGGATCTTTGAATTGTATACCGCGCCCATTATCCCTGGATCGCTCGAGGCGATCACGGTATTTTGGTCATCAGTAAAATGAACATACGTGATATCTGGTTCGTCTTGCCTGAGTTGGTCGATGATCTCACTCAATTTTGCCTCGTCACACAAAACGAAAGCATTTTTAACATACGATGAACCAACGATCAGATTGCCGATTATAGAATACTTGCGGGCTGGCGATTCAATCGTTATTTGAGCATCGGCATGGTTACTGACCCCAGGGAGCAGAGGTCTAATAAGTTCTTTGTGGCGCGGATAGTGAATGGTGAAGTAGTACAATAAAGCCAGAATCGTGCAGGTAATAAATACACCCAAGCCGATATAAAAAATAGCGTGCAGCTTTTTCGTTTTCTTCTTGCCAATCGTTTTTCCTTCTGGTTTCTGGTCGACCTTTTCCTGTTTTGTATCATGAACAGGATGCGCTTTAATTTTGACCGATGGTTCAGGTACATCAGTAACGATGTTCATCTTCAGGATATGCGATATTTCCCGACAGCTCTGTGGTCGCTGCTGAGGATCTTTAGATAAGCACCTTAGGATAAGATGATCCCAGACTTCCGTAATGTGCGGGTTTATATCCCCGGGCGATGAGGGTATTTCCTCTTCTTGCTTGCGCATTATTTCGTAATCAGTGTCACCTCGAAAAGGGACTTGTCCGGTCAAAGCTTCATAGATCGTTATACCGAGTGAATAAATATCACTCGGCGTATCGAGTTCCTTACCTCTCACCTGCTCGGGTGACATGTATTTTGGCGTCCCAACAGCAGTCCCGGTCCTTGTGATTTTTTGATCGCCTACCATCTGGGCGATACCGAAATCAACGAGTTTAGCAATAGATTTTTTAGAAAACATAATATTCGATGGCTTGATATCACGGTGCACGATGGAGTGGTCATGAGCAAAACCCAGACCCGACAAAACTCCCTTAAGAATCGGTAAAAAACTATCGATATCAAAAGCGCCGAATTTCTTGATGTGCTGGGCAAGCGTCCGGATCTTTTCATCATTAACGCCGATACCTTCGATATATTCCATGACAAAAATATACATACCATTATCTTCAAAAAAATTGTGAATAGTAACGATATTTGGATGGCCGGTCAGTTGCGCGGTCGCCTGTGCTTCGCGCAGAAACCGCTCGCAGAACTGAGGGTCAGAAGTAAGCGCCGGTTTCATTATTTTAATGGCAACAACCTGGTTTATCAAGGTGTGGCGTGCCTTGTAAACGGTCGCCATGCCACCGCTCCCGATCTTGCCGATAATCTCGTATTCACGGATCCGTTCACCAGATTCAGGCGTTAATGACGGCAGGGTACTGTCATCATAGTACATGGCCAATTATAGCAAAATCAATAAACTTGTAAAGATAATATTAAATTGGTCGGCAGTACAAGTTCCTAAGAAATAAAAAAGGGGCTCTTTGCAGAGCCCCCAGTTCATTCGTAAATATTAT
>JAUWLY010000116.1 GCA_030613445.1 Candidatus Stahliibacteriota bacterium
CTCTACATAAGTTCTATTTCCCTCGAGTGTTCTGACAAAGAATATCGCCTTCAAATCAGTGCAGTCAATTTCATAAACACTTTCCCTTCCCTCTTCCTCGAAAGATCTCAGGTGGAATGTATCCCTTGCAGGTATGAAGTCTGTGGTATAACCCTTAACCAATCTTCCATCCTTAAAATGGACAACAATTCGATGGGATTTATTTTTTTTCTTATGACGCATATCAATGTTTCTTTTAAACATATCATATAGTATACAAATTTGCGCGATTGTCAAGCAGATGAATGTATTTAGGTATTATCCTCTTCGCTTTATGCTCTATATTTCCCCTGGTGCCTAGCACATACTTTTGTTAAGAGTCATTAAGTCACTATGTCACTAAGTAATTAAAGATGTTCAGAACATTTAAATCGTTATAAGCGTTTGGATCGCCCCGCTGTTCTGTCGAACTACCCCGTACGCTGTCGCTACGGGGCATCTCACTACGTTCGATATCTACGACAGGCGGGATAAATTTGTTTGGTTTATCTTCAGCGAAGCGTGTCTTCAATCCGCCTTGTGCGGATATATCTCCAGTCAAAGGCGTGTCTTCAGTTCGGCTTCGGCGAACGTGTCTCCAGCCAAAGGCGTTACTCCCAAACTCCTTACGCCCTACGCTATTTCCTTTCCTGTCCAGCAGTAAGTGCATAAACTTTGTTCTGGCAATCCCGTCGCACCAAGCATATCTTCGAGTCTCTGATATCTCAAAGATGTTACATTCAAATCTTTTTCCATAAGCTTTTTCATTTTCTTATATTCTTTTGAATCAGGATCAAGATACGGGTCTACATCCTTAATATGTTTACCACTATGCATTCGTTTAAGTATTCTTCTTGCAAATAACTCATCCAATTTTCGTGTAGAATACAGAAACTTACATGGAAACATAAGAGCAGGACAGGCAGGTCTTGCATGAATCTCTTTTGCTCCAGCATTCCATAATTTAACGAGCAAAAAATTCTTTAATTGCGTTCCCCTCACGATTGAATCTTCTGTTATCACCATCTTTTGTCCCTTTATCAAAGCATCTGCAGTTATCTGTTTCATTAAAGCCACAAGATCCCGAGTCTCCTGCGAAGGCGGCACATAACTTCTTGCCCATCCAGGAGTATATTTGAGTAATGGTATTCTTACTGGCACACCAGATTCGTGCGAATAGCCGTGCGCATATGCTGTTCCTGAATCTGCAACTCCGGCTACGAAATCAATTTTGACATTGTCTCTCTTTGCAATAATCCTTCCAGAATATTCTCTGAATTCCTCCACATTTTTTCCTTCATATTCTGAAGCAGGAAACCCAGCATACACATATAGAAAAGTACACAACTGAAGAACATTACCAGGCTTTTTTATCTGTTTTACTTTATTTCTGCTTAACAGAATGATTTCGTCAGGTCCTAAAAATTTCTTTGTTTTAAATCCGAGATTTTTAAAAGAGCATGTTTCAGACGCAACTATATTATCGCCATTTCTTTCACTTAGAACTAAAGGACTTCTTCCGTACTTATCGCGTGCCGCATAAATCCCTTCTTTACCAAGAAGCAACAAAGATAACGAACCATCAATTTGACTATGCATATATTGTATGCCATCTACAATAGTCTTTCCTTTATTTATTAATTTGGCTGCCAACTCTATTTGATTTACTTTACCATTTGGCATCTCGGAAAAAACCACTCCTTGTTCAATCAATTGCTTGGCGAGTTTATTTTGATTATTAATATAACCTACACCGCATATGGCATATTCCCCGAATTTTAATCGCATTATTAATGGTTGTGTATCTCTATCACTTATTACGCCAATCCCGGTATTCCCGCGCATATTTAAAAAATCAATATCTTCTGAAAATCTCGATTTAAATTGTGCTTTTGCTATACTGTGAATTTTTTTATGTGTTCTTTTACCATCTGATATCGCAATCCCTCCATATGATGTGCCAAGGTGGGAATGATAGTCTGTGGCATAAAACAAATCTTCTTTGCAATCTTTCTTTGATATAATGGCGACAATACCACTCATGGTTCATACCTCCTTGATTTAACACTTAAAACACTATATATAGAGGAATACATTGACCTAATCACACTATAATATACTCACAATTATTGAATTGTCAAGGGGTAATTATGCTCTATGCTTCACGCCTGATGCAATACGCTATACACCTTACGCTGTATGCTTTTTTCACTCAATAAGTTTTATCATTTTTGTAGTTAGTTCTTCATTGTTAACCCTCAACCTACAGAAATATACACCTGGGGGCAATTTCCTGTTGGAATCGTCAACACCGTTCCAGGAAATTGCCGATTGCAGATTGGAGATTTCAGATTTCAGATTGAAATCTTTGACCACTCTTCCTGTAACATCGTATATTTTTATCTGTAATCTATCATCGGTCATCTGTAATCCGTCATCTAGGCGTTTGAGCCCAATACGACCCAGCACCTTTGGAAAAAGGTGCTGTTCCAAAGGGAAGATAGCACGAGCGAAGCGAGTGCCTATCTGGAATTTTGAACATTTATGCTTAGAATTTGTTTAGATTTTAGGATTTAGATATTAGTATTTAGTGAACGAAGTGAGGCTTATCTTATCACTGCAATTTTTGTAATGGCATTTTTTTATTTTATGAGCACAAGTTTTCTGCTGATAACTCTATCCGGCGTCTTCAGTAATAAATGATAAACGCCATTGGAATATTCTTTTAGAGAAATTTTTTTAGAATAAGTTCCGTTTGGTTTCTCACCATCATATATTCGTTTAATCAATCTGCCTGAATTATCGTACAGATCTAATGAAACCCTTGTTTTTTGTAAAAGTATATATTTGATTATGGCATCAGTTTTTATGGGATTTGACAAAATTTGTAGTAGATTTCCATTAGAGATACTAACCATCGTATCATTTTCTTGAATCCCAACCGGCGGATAAAATACCCCCCAGATTCTAAAACAGTTATAAGGTTCGCCAGTCCAGCCACTGTAGGCAATAAGGGTTTGATTGTTATTGCCCTTTGCCAGAGAGGGTGCAAGTTGCTCACCGGGCCGAGAACTTATACAGAATGTATCAATAACTGCCCCTGATGTATCAACCTTTGCACCATAAATATCATAATAGCCATTACGAGAATCTTCCCAGACAACAAAATAATTATTTCCATCAAAGATAATATCTGGGGATGATTGTTTGCCAGAGGCAGTTGAGATAGGAAACCCTTCAGGCTCAATTACAATACCAGCCGGAGTTACCCTTGCCCCATAAATATCAGCATTATTCTCATTTCTTTTATCGCGCCAGACAACTAAATAATTAGCACCACCAAAGGTAATCGCTGGTTGGGTCTGGTCTTCAGAAAATGTGTTTATAGGAATATTAGTAGTATCAATCACCACGCCATCAGAGCTTACCCTTGCCCCATAAATATCCCAATTCCCATTTCGTAAATCCTGCCAAATGACCAGATAGTTTATGCCATCAAAGGATAGGTCGGGTTCAATCTCATTATCAGATGATGTAGAGATAGCTATATCCTGGGTATCAATGACAACACCATCAACTGTAACCATCCTGCCATAAATATGAAGATTTGAATAATCTCGGCTGTCCACCCAGACAACAAAATGTTTTACGCCATTAAAATCAATGCCGGGGGGCTGTTCGTGTGCAACCCGTGCTTGTAGAGATGATATTGTAATACAGGTATCAATTGTATAACCGTCTGGTGACAAACGAACGCCTATAATACCTCTTTCCCAGGGTTCGTAATAACCCTGCCAGATAATGAAAAAGTTTGAACCGTCAAAAACACAAAGAGGGTCTTTTGCATAACTTTCGTTTGTATCAATTATGATTGGCTCGGGGTCAAGAACAGTGCCATCAGAACTCATTCTTGCTCCGTAGATATTATAATCATCATTTTCATACCAGACTACAAGATAATTTACATTACCGAATGATGTCTTTGGATTCCGTTGATAACCCAAAGAATCACCACAGCCAATAAGAAAATCTTCTTGTAAAACAGTATAAGTTGGATTTCCTAAAACTAAACCACTTAAAAGGAAAAACAATTTTGCTTTCATAAACCTCTATTTAAAGGACAATTATTTTTTTTGAAGTAGTCCCATCCACTGTCTTGATATTTAAAAAATAGACACCACTTTCCACCCTCATACCAAAATTATTCTTGCAATCCCAGATTATTTCCGTTTCGGTTGTGGTAATGGATTTAATAAGGCAACCAAGACAATCAAATATCTGGATATTTTTAGGTTGTTTATTTTGAGTGTGGATAGCAACGCAATTTCTGGCAGGATTTGGGAAGATTAACAATTCATTTTTTCCAAGTTTTACTTCACTTTCAATTATACCACTTGATGGATCTGTCCAGGTAGCATAGATATCGCCTATAGGGTAACCATCTAAGTATAAAATCCATATTCGGTTTCTAACTGAATCATAAAATACATCGCCATGATACGCTGCCGAGGCTGGAGGAGCGACAATCGTCTCTTCCGGACTCCATTCAAACCCATCCCAGACCCGATAATAAAATGTGCTGTCTTTATCATAGACAATCCACACTTTGTTTTCTCCATCCACTGCCATTTTAGAAAAACCCTGAAATTCACCCGAGGATTGGGTAATCTGATAACTTATGCTCCACTGTAAATTCGTGTCGAGATAAGTAGTATAAATTCTGCGTTCAGCTTCATTAAAAAAAGCAATCCAAATATTGCCTTCATTGTCAGATATTATGTCTCTCAGTCCTCCATCGGGTCCCATTATCAAATTTCCTGTCCAGACCCCGGTAGAATCAGAATAAGTGAGAAAAATTTGTTCACCCTGTGCACCAGTTCCTCCACAAACCCACCGTATTCCATTGGGATCAACAGTAATACGAGAATTTGGTAGGTTACCACCGGGATAATCACATACCACATAGGGTCCACTCCATATAGTATCCTCACAAACATCGCACCAGATGCGAGGATCTTCACAATCATCAAAGGTTGCCCAAACCTTACCACTACTATCTGCTGCTAAATGCCAATTTGTAGCACCGCCGGGTGGTGGAATGATAAATGTATCTGACCAAGCACTGCCATCATAATAAAACGTAATATGAGGAGGTGACCCCGGCAAATTCTCTTCACAGGTAAGCACCCAGAGTTTACCATCCTGTGCACTTGTTACATCAAAACCTCCAAGAGCATTTGCTTGAATTCCTCCGTAAATGGATATAGGTTCGGACCACTGGACATCGGTATAGCAAGAGGCTTTGATAGTATCAAAGCCGGGTGCAGATACAGATACAATGAAAATACACCAGAGAGAATCAAAACAATCAAGGCCGAACCGACAATGGTGGCAATGACCGCCAACATCAGCCACAAGTTGCGGTGGCGCCCATTCAAATCCGAATATAACAATTGGTATGAGTAAAATAAGTATAAATTTCATATTTTCTTCCTTGTTAGGGAGGGGCAAAAGCCCCTCCCATCTTTTTAGAATTAGAATATAACCACTTTCCTTATTTCCTCAAATTCCCCAGTCTTCAATTTAATGAAATAGATGCCTTGACTTACTATCCTGCTGTAGTTATCTCGACAATTCCAAATGCTCTGGTTAATCCCATCGGGTTTCTGTACTTTTTCAATTATATTTATTAATCTTCCTGTAGCATCAAAAACTCTAATTTCTACAAAAGATTTTTCTGGCAATTGATAAGTAATATTGACAGAACGTGTTTGCGGATTATATAATGCAGAATTAAAGGCAAAGGGGAAAGAACTTTTCTCTTCTTGAGGTCCATCAGGAGACGTAGGACTCGCATGTACGCGGCAGGTTCCTTCATAAGGACCATAATCGTGTTTCGTGACTGTTACATAAAGCAGCCAACCAGCACGGGGCGTAATATTAAACCTTGCTACACCGAGATAATTAGTTGAGGAGACTCTATGGAGACCGGATTCTTGATAGAGACAGACTAAAGCATAACGTAAGGGGTTATTTTCTTCATTGTAAACCGTCACCCAAAAAGTCTGTGGTTCATCTGTCGTTCTTGTTAGGTGGTCAGCAGAAATATATCCATTCCAGCCGGTATAAATATCAATCTCCGGGTCGCCCAGTAGATGATATACCCGCACACTGGCTTTCGTAATGTCATCCCAGCCGTATTGTTCTGCCATCTTTACCTTTGCTTTATTTATTACCCAACCTAATTCTTGAGTTACCGGCGGACTTTCATCGTCACCAAAGGAAACTCGGTAAAGCTCGGTATCGAATTTGTGGGCTCGGTCATTACGATTAGGTCTTGTCGCACCTAAAGCAGCAACAGCACCACCGTCTTTATGCCTTAAGAAACATTCACTATGTCCCGTTGTGTCAGGACCTGGTATTAGTGTATACCCCACACGACCACAGGAAGCAGTAATTTCATAGACAATCGGCAGCCAGGCATTGTGGAGCATTATTAAAGTTTGTTAGTGAATAGATGTCATTATTTGTGAAGGATTCGTGAAGATAATTCCAACTTGCCCACGCCTGAATCTGACCACCGCCCCGATAGTTAACAAGACTTATGCCTTTTCGTAATCCAGTGTTATTAATATGGGATTTAACATCGTCATTTGTTGCCCACTCACCGTAATCGTCATAATATTGAAATCCATGTCCAGTAAGAAAAGGTGCAACTGAATCTATTTTAACTGCATGATACTCACCATGAAACTTGGAAACAAGGTCGTTCCTCTTTATGAACCAATTAACTTCATCTGGATAACGTTCATATGCAAAGGTCTTGTTAATAACTGTGTTTAATTGCTCTGTGGTCCAGACCGAAAAACGACCCAGGGCAACATCAGCGATGTCGTCATCAGTAATTGTTGCATACCAATAATCACTGTATGTTCCATCACCCAACCAATACCAGCCATAATATATTGGAATATGAGGTACTGGATTTTGGGCGTTAGGGTCATCCACCTCTTCTGCATCACCGATGAGCAAAACATAATCTACATGGTAATTGTTGTAATAGTCAGTTATTAGCGATTTAATCTGATTCGGGGTCGGCTGAGATACCTCTTCATGGAAGACATCAAGTCCTTTTTTCCTTTTCCAGAAGATAAAAGACTCTAAAGCGTCAGTAAAAGAGGAGTGGCTGATTATTAGGTATTGATATTTAGGTACTATTCCAGTAGGAATTCCGAGTGTATTGTAGTTCAATATCGTTGATTCATAAATATCATTATAAAGTGGTAAAACCGAAGAGGGCCAGGATGGAAGGATATTTAAGGTATCAGTTCCAGCAAAATTAGCTCTGAGGACGGCATTTTTTAGAATTTTCAATTCTTTAGTCTGTGGATTAAAGTGAATTGGAAAGAATTGGAGATTTACGACCCGTAAATCCCTGAACACAGCCGGCGCTTCATATCTGGCAACACCTTCAGGATAGAAAATATTCTGACCATATAGAACTTCATCTATCGCAAAAGGAAACTCTTGCCAGACACTATCATTCTGAGTATATTGTGCAGGAAAGACATAGTAGTTATCCAGCGTAATGAACTCAAGACCATCAATAATTAAATGCACCTGTCTTTGAGGATGAATGGCAATCATTTTGCTTATGAATGGCAGTGCTGGTTTACCGGGATCTGAGACTTGAGCACATTCAGGAAGACTCAAGACTTGATAGGTTGTGCCATTTACAACTGAGTCTTCAACTAATATCCCATGAATGCTAATACCAAGGGTTAGACCTTGTGGTCCCCCTGAGATTATATCAATCGAGGGGGGGGTAGGATTTGGGGTTCCATCAAAAGATACCCATCCAGCCATAAGGCTGGTTATTAAGATTACGGTGCTTATAGTTATTCTTTTAAGCATCTTTCACCTCCATGACTAAAATGCTTTATATCAAGATAAGCTCATTTCGTTCGGTTACTTGTAGATTCAAGCGAATACAAGCAGACACAAATGGATGAATAAAGCCAGTATCTGTTTAAATCTGCCTTTTTATCACTGTAATCAAAGGTAACGGAATTATTCAAATTCCATTACCTTAAATTATCTAAAAAAGTTTTCGATGTCTTACAGTTTACACAATTCTGATGGATTAGTACTTTAACTGCCGCCAAAACCAATTATGCTGAAATAACCTTTAAGACACCTAATATATTATATTGTCATTTCAAAAATTGTCAAGGGGTAATTATGCTCTATGCTTCACGCCTGATGCAATACGCTATACACCTTACGCTGTATGCTTTTTTCACTCAATAAGTTTTATCATTT
>JAUWLY010000021.1 GCA_030613445.1 Candidatus Stahliibacteriota bacterium
TGGTGAATAATCCCAAAACAATTGCACCGCAAAAAAGAGCCAGGGGAAGACTCTTACGCGCAACGGCGAGAATTATAACGAGCGAAACTACAAAACCAACCCAAGTGACGATCATACCCCCTCCTTTGTCGTTCGACTGAGCTCACGCCGAAGTCCTCCCCTAAAAGGGGGAGGACAGTGGGGGTAGACGAAATCTAAATCCTCAAAACGCGCTTTGTTTTTCCGCAAAAGATCGCAGTTCATGGAAGTAGGTGTTTTGAATTTGGAAAATTATGATTTAGAATTTGTTTGGGATTTGGAACTTGTCCCGATTTATCATTTCGGATTATATTATATAGGAAAATCGTGGATCCCGCAAAGCGGGAGGATTTGGAATTTGTATAGAAATCCATAGGATTTCTATACATTACAGCAGCAGCTCGGCGATCTGCACGGCGTTTAACGCAGCACCTTTGCGCACATTGTCCGCAACGATCCACAAAGCTAAACCGTTCTCAAACACAAGGTCTTTTCTTATCCTTCCAACAAATACGGCATCTTTCCCAACCGCACTGATCGGTGTTGGATATGTCCCATCTTTGTCAAAAACCTCAACGCCCGGAGCTTCTTGCAGTATCTCAATCGCCTCAGCTGGCGATATGGGCTTTTCAAACTCAACCGATAGCACCTCACTGTGCCCGACATAAACAGGAATCCTTACGCATGTTGAAGTTACTTGTATTGATTCATCATCAAAAATCTTTCTTGTCTCATAAAGCATCTTCATTTCTTCGGACGTATAACCTTGATCATCAAAACCACCGATCTGTGGGATGATATTATTACCGATAGGATGGCTAAAAACCGCATCTTCTGTCTTCTCAATGTCATGCCCCATGGACAGGTATTCAAACTCGTATCTCAATTCCTCCAGCGCTTCTTTGCCAGCACCGCTCACTGATTGATAGGTCGCTACAAAAATCCTTTTCACCTTAGCCTTTTTATGGAGTGGATAAAGCGCAACGAGCATCTGGATAGTTGAACAATTAGGGTTAGCAATAATGCCTTTGTGCTTACTTGCTTTCTCAGGGTTTATTTCGGGGATAATGAGTGGTACCTCAGGGTCCATACGAAAGGCATTTGAATTGTCGATAACAACTGATTGCTCAGCAAACTTGGGCACGATTTCCTTTGCCAGCGGTGCATCCAAACATCCAAAGACTATTTTTGCCTGACCAATCAATTCATTGTAATCAGTCAGCACCTCGATTTCGCGTTCCTTAAATAATATCACTTGACCTTCACTGCGTTCAGATGCAAAGGGAAGCAATTCTCTGATCGGGAAATTCCTTTCTTCTAAAATCTTGATGACTTCTTCCCCAACCAAACCAGTTGCACCGAGTACCGCAATATTTTCCATGTGTCTATTATACTGTAAATAGCACCAAAGTCAACGTTTCCAGCACCTAATTCTTGCTGACTTCTTTGGTTTTTGTGTTATTATGGAGTATCCAGAGAATCCTGCTCTAGTACCTCAGTAGTGTCTTCACCAAGGCAATAGATAAAACCATCATGTGAGCCGCAATAGATCCTGCCATCGAGTACTGCAGGCGTGGCGTTGATAAGCGCACCAGTAGGAAATGACCATACTAATTCTGCCTCGGTTGTAATACCATATATTTTACCGCTTCTTGAGCCAATAACAATCATTGAATCAGTAACACACGGCGAACTCCAGATGCCGCCATCAGTGCGGAATTTCCAGATCACTTTACCTGAATCAGCACTAAGGCAGTGAATACGTCCATCGCCCGAACCGAAATATATTCGCCCGTCAACCACGGCTGGGGTTGAAATCACGCGACCTATTGTCTTATACTGCCAGATCACCTTACCTTTGTACCGGTCTATACAAAAGAATTTGCCGCTTTCGCAGCCAATATATAATGTATCACCAATGATTACTGGTGATACATCAGTATCTGAGCCCGTACGGAATTTCCATACGATCGCACCGTCAAACCTTGAGAGACAGTATAAATAACCGCGTGATGAACCAGCATAAATAAATGTATCAACTACTGCTACTGAAGACTCAATTGAACCACTGACCTTTGTTTTCCAGATTACCTTACCGCTGTCTGCACCAAAACAGTAGATATAGTGGTCCTCGCCACCCACATAGATAGTATCATTGACAATGCACGGTGATGAATCCATGTCATTGCCAATCTTTGTTTTCCAGATCAACTTGCCATCGCGCAAGGAAACACAATGGAGAAAATTGTCACGCGCGCCGAAATAAACACGGCGCTTGTACAGGGTGGGTGAAGATTTTATTGAATGCCCGCACTTGTATTTCCAAATCAGTTCACCGGTATGTTTGTTAAGGCAATATAAGTAACTATCACATGAGCCGATAACCATGGTATCGCCCCAGAACGCGGGTTGACCACTCCAGGCAATACCGCGCCAGATTGTTTTAGGATCAACCCCTCTTTTTTCTTTTTTCCCTTCATAGATGAAGCCAGTTTCAAATTTCCAGATAAGCTTAATACTGCGCGGCACCTTGCCTGAACCGTAAAATGTATGATACTGATTGCCTCGGAACATGGTCAGAGATCCTTTAGGTGGTGCTAGAGTATCCGGTTCACAAATTGATTTTTCTACCTCTTGTTTACCGCCACAACTTAAAACAACTAAAAGGAAAAACGTAAAGGGAAACACTCTATTAATTAATGTTTTTATCATTGTTGAAAAACAAAAGGCTAACCGAAAAACTTCAGTCCCTGATGCCTATTTTTTAATCCTTGGGTATATCATACCTTGATTAGATATTATTGGAGCTGAATCTGGAAAATCTTGAGCGGAAAGCTCTTTCACTAGTTTTGCTGCCTGGTGCAGGGAATCAAGAGCAAGATATTTGTATGTCCTCTGGATCGCTGAGATGATCTTGCCGTGCTGGAAAACACCAGTTGAATCGAGCACAACTTTCAGAATCGGCGCATAACCCCGTTCATCGCCAAGGTTAAACCCCCATGTACAAAAATTGCCAAGGCTATAGGCGATCAATCTGTCCCTATATATCTCTATTGCGCGAGGTACGTGCGGACCGTGCCCCCAGACAAAATCCGCCCCACTGTCCACTACTGCTCTGGAGAACTTAACAACATTACCCCTTGGCCAACCCATAAAATATTCAAACGTATCTCGGGTGTGGAGAAATTTCAAACCCTCGCCACCAGCGTGGAAGGAAACAATGATTATGTCATTGAGCCTTGCCTGCTCAGCAACGATACGCTGGGCCTTCGGGATCTCGAATATTGAATTAGTATTCGGTGACGTTGAGAACGAAACAATCACCACTTTATTTCCGTTGATCTCAAACTGACCGACCTCGCTATAGGCACCGCCATAAGTTAACCCGACATCGCTCAGTGCCTTCTTCGTAGCCTTTATGCCTCCAGCACCAAAATCATTCATGTGGTTATTGGCAATATTCATGAAATCAAATCCTGCATTCAACAAATGCTCTGCCCAGCCAGGAGGCGTCCGGAAAGCATAACACCGTCCCTTTTGGACTTTTTTTGTACATACACCGCCGGTCAACAAAGTTCCTTCCAAATTACCCAGGGTCAGATCTGCACCCATGAGCGTCGAATCAATTTTTGTGAATAGATCTCTACCTTGGTTAGATGGAAGGTTTTTCGACGGGTAATCACTACCCATCATTATATCACCAACCGCAATAACCGATAATGAACCGGCAAAAAAAATGCCTGCACTAAGCAGGAATGTTATGAGGATTCTTGTTTTTTTTATGTTAATCAACAACTGCGATAGATAGGTCAATATAAGGTTTGGGATCAACCTTCACTCCGGAAACGTGGACTTCGTAGTGGAGATGAGGACAGGTAGTTCTCCCAGTATCACCGACCGTGGCAATAACCTGACCCCGCTTTACAAAATCGCCTTTCTTGACAAGGATGCAGTTGCAGTGAGCATACCGTGTCTTAAAACCAAAACCATGATCAATATCTAAACACAAGCCATAACCGCGATTCCAGCCTGTATAGGAAACAACACCATCAGCCGACGCAAGGATGTCGGTACCGCGGGGCGCTCCGATATCTAAACCCCAGTGCATCTTGATCATCTTCTTATTGATCGGATCAACACGATAGCCAAAACCTGAACCGAGACGACGACCAGGTACGGGGTTAATCGAGGGGATGTGTGACCAGAGATAAACTTTACTTTCCATTTTCTGAATGATGTCATTTAGACTCGTTTCTCTCAATTCGCATTTTCCTTTTAGCACATCAAGCGATTCATACAACTGGTTTAAAATACCATTAGCACGGTCGGAAAGCGCTTTTTCTGGAGCTCTCGCATCGAATCCGCCAATACCCATCGACCAGACATCAGGATGGACAAACACCATTTGCCAATAAGTTCTTTGTCGATTATCCTGTTCAATATGCCGGTCAAAATCCCGGTGTGTTAAAGCAACCAGGTTGTTCAAGGAATCCAATCTGCTGATTAACGATTCATTTTCATATTCGCTCTTCCGCGCGCTCATCGCAACGAATATCTCCCGTGCATTGTATGAAGAAAGAAAAACCGTCGAAGCAATGATACTGAACAAGATCACACATGCGACGATGAATGAATGTTTCGGCAACTTGAAAATACGTAAAAAGTTGTGTTTTCTCGAAACTAATATAATATCCGTGAAATCTATCATCATATCATTATATTCAAAGAAACAAGTTTTGTCAAGGGTTTTGTGAAAGGACTCTGAAAAAGCACTTTCAGAGCTCTTCGTGAGTTGTTGACTAGGTTATTTTTTAAGCTATAATATGGTATGTCGAGGATAAAACATGTGGCAATAATCATGGATGGGAATGGCCGATGGGCAAAAAAACGCGGTTTACCGCGGGTCATTGGTCATCGCCAGGGTGTCGATTCTGTTCGAGCCACTGTCAACGCGGCCAAGGATCTTGGTATCAAGTTTTTGACGCTCTATACCTTTTCAACTGAAAACTGGCAAAGACCAGAAAAAGAAGTAAACACTCTTATGGAAATGCTCGAAGAAATGATTCGGAAGGAGACTGATGAACTCCATAAAAATGACGTAAAGATCAATGCCATTGGCAGACTCGACACGCTTTACCCTAAACCTAGAAAAGCTATGGAAGAAGCCATCGAAAAAACCAAAAATAACAAGAGACTTGTTATGACTCTTTGTTTGAGCTATAGTGGACGCAGTGAGATCCTGGATGCGGTCAAGAAAATAGTTAAACAAGACCGTGATCAAAAAATAGACCTTGAAAATTTCAAAGAGGAGAATTTCACCAGATTCCTCTATGACCCAGAGTTACCAGATCCCGAGCTTCTAATAAGAACCGGCGCGGAAAACAGAGAACGGATTTCGAATTTCTTATTATGGCAGATTGCTTATACCGAGGTTTATTTCACAAAGACACTCTGGCCTGATTTCCGAAAAAAGGAATTTGTTAAAGCAGTAGAAGATTTTGAAAAAAGGGAGCGATTGTTTGGCCGTGTCAAGTGATCTTAAGACACGTTCTTTGACCGGGTTTTTCATGATCGCGGTAACACTTCTCATTATCTGTCTTGGTCGGGTATTTTTGCCCCTTTTATTACTAGTATTCATCAGTTTTGCCAATAATGAGTATCTAAGATTCTGGCACCGTAAAGATATCTATCCCCATACTTTGGCTGTGCTTTTGCCAGCCTACGCAATCCCTTTGCTTATTTACTATGAAGTACCGTTGTTTCTACCGTTTTCAATATTTTTCTTTTTTGTCTGTCTCCTATCAGTAATGCGCTTTCCAGGCGCACGCTACAAACCTAATTTCTTAGCTGAAAGTGCGGCCACGATTTTTGGTATCATCTATTTATCGCTCTTGCCCTCAAGCCTTATCCCACTCAGGAAAATGGGCTTTACCATAGCACTCATGCCCCTTATCCTAACCTGGCTCTATGATACTTCTGCCTATCTCGTTGGTAGCGCAATCGGCAAACATCCACTATCAAAAAGGGTAAGCCCTAAGAAAACCTGGGAAGGAACCTTGATTGCATTCCCCATACTACTTCCCTGCACGTATCTACTGAGCAAATTCTGGATCCCTTCATTCAATCACTTAGACATATTATTAGTAACTTTAGGCATCGGTATAATGGGGACGATCGGCGACCTTTTTGAATCTGGCATGAAGCGTGAAGTGAACCTCAAGGATGCCTCCAAGATATTCCCAGGTCATGGCGGGTTCCTGGACCGCATGGATTCATTGATCTTTAATATCCCTTTCTTTTATCTATACCTGATACTCCAGCAATAACCAGTGAACATGGATAAATCACCGCTTGCAGACAGAATAAGACCGGTATGTTTTGAGGAAGTTCTTGGTCAGGATCACTTATTGGGACCTGGCTGTCCCATAAGAAAGCAGATCGAGAAAAACCGACTTTTTTCAATGGTCTTTTTTGGACCACCAGGTAGTGGCAAAACGACTATTGCCCGGCTTTTTGCAAAACAATTCGCTGCTCATTTTATCTCGTTCTCTGCCGCTATGAGCAGTATAACCGAAATAAAAAAGTTCATGAAGAAGGCAGAAGAACAAAAACATTTGTACGGACATGAAACGATTGTCTTCATCGATGAAATCCATCGCTTTAACAAAGCTCAGCAGGATGCTTTTCTACCATACGTGGAAAAGGGTTCGATTATCTTAATCGGTGCGACGACTGAAAATCCATCATTTGAATTGAATTCAAGTCTTCTATCGCGTGTCAAAGTCTACATGGTTAACCCACTGAGCTTCGATGATATTAGTAAGATCGTAAAGCGGGCGCTGAATTCTGAAAAAGGGTTTGCTGGAAAGTATACCCTGACAACTGACGGACTGGACTTCATCGCCAATATATCAGATGGTGACGCAAGAGTAGCCCTCAATGCGCTGGAATTGTCCGCGCTCGCCTCTCATGGACACAATATCGACCTCAAAACCGTAGAAGATATCGTACAGAAAAAGGCATTAAAATACGACAAGCAGGGTGAAGAACACTATAATATCATTTCTGCTCTCCATAAATCACTGAGGGGTTCAAATGCAGACGCTGGGCTGTACTGGTTAGCTCGTATGCTCGAAGCCGGTGAAGATCCACTGTACATTGCACGCCGGCTCGTTCGTTTTGCGGTCGAAGATGTCGGCGCTGCAGACCCCCAAGCCTTGGTCGTTGCGATCGCGGTAAAAGATGCCGTGCACTTCATTGGTCGCCCTGAAGGCGACCTGGCACTTGCCGAATGTGTGGTCTATCTTGCCCGCGCGCCAAAGAGCAATGAAATCTATTTAGCATATGAAGCAGCAAAACAAGACGCACTAGAAACTCAGGCAGCACCAGTGCCCATGCATATCCGGAATGCACCGACGAGATTGATGAAAAAACTTGGCTATGGTAAAAACTACAAATATCCGCATGACTATCCAAACACCAAGGTCAACCAAGAATATATGCCTGAGAATCTAAAAAACAAGAAATACCTGAAGGATTAATGGGAAAAGGGGATTTGCTGTGGAGACATTTGATCTTATCATAGTCGGAGCAGGACCTGCAGGCAGCGCCGCGGCTTACACCGCTGCCAATGAAGGCATCTCAGTACTCCTCCTTGAAGAACATCGACAAATCGGTAAACCAGTCGTCTGCGCTGAGGGCATTTCCAGGTCCACGATCAAGCCCTACCTTGATATCAAGCGTGAATGGATATCTCAGTATTTGGATGGGGCAATCATCCGCGGTCCTTTTGGGGATGAATTCAATGTCGAATATCCTAAATGTGGCTGGGTGCTTGATCGAATAAAGTTCGACGCCGCACTTGCTGATATGGCAAGAACCCGTGGTGCCCTGGTCAAAACATCAGCCAAAGTAGTCAGTTTACAAGACAGCAAAGTGGTCGTTGACCAAGGCACAAAAGTCGAGTATGGATTCAAATTCATAATCGGTGCTGATGGTATTGCATCAAGAATCGGTTCTTGGTTAGGCGTTAACACCAGACTTGACTTAGCCGATATCGCGGTCTGTGCTCAATACCGAATTGATAATATTTCGGTAAACAATAGCTACGCCAAGTTGATATTTGGTCACCAGTATGCACCGGGCGGCTATGCCTGGATATTTCCAAAATCAGAGACCTCAGCCAATATTGGTCTTGGTATATCGCCGATCAAAACTAAGCAGAGCGCAAAAAAACTTCTGGACCAATGGTTAAAGAAGGAATTCCCAAATGGCGTGATAAAACAAAGGACATTTGGTGGTGTGCCATCAACGATCTTTAAACACATCGCTGGTGAGAACTTCTACCTCATTGGAGATGCGGCACGTTTATCCGATCCTTTGAGTGGTGCGGGCATCACCAATGGTATCAAATCTGGAGTGATCGCCGGTCGAAATGCAGTCCGCAGGATAAAAGGTCAGAAGGATTCATACTATGCCGAAATTAAAAAAAATATCCTGAATGAAATAAAATTCCATTTAAAGGTGCGCAATGTGTACTGGCATTTGGATGATGAGGCATTGAATAAGGTCTTCAAGATTGGCAAAAGGTACTTTAGCGGCAAAATCATTGACGACATAGATATGCGGCAGCTTGTAAAAGAAATATTATTGTCATCGCCTAAGTTGATGCTCAAATGGTTTGGCTTGCTTTTCTAAACGCAGCAAGCAGCATTTAACATCTGTTGAGTAACCCCTACATTATCTGTTTTTCGATTTCTTTGACGATTTCTTTTTGGAAGTTTTTACTTCCTTGTTTTTCTTGCTATTGTTCTTCTTGAGCAGGTTCTTGTGCTTTGAATGCAACTGCTTTATTTTCTGCAGATCATCTTCACGTTGATCATTAACACCATTGGCGTCAGCATCCTTGAAATGGTCTTTGTCTTTTTGTCTACTATCATTCTTATCTGATTGTTTATTACTCTTTATGATTTTCTCGGTTTTCGTTTTCTGTTTTTCATTGACATTACTCTTATTACGAGGTACTGGTTTGACACCAAAGAGCAAACTTGCAAGGAAAACTAGAATAATATATCGCTTCATTTCTTTCTCCTTATATTATAAGCATATCATTTGTCATGTCAATAACGTCTCAATTTTACGAACACTCGTCTCATATCATGTGGGTCAAGGCAGATTCTCCGGACCAGGGTTTTATAACCTAATTTCTTTATCTTGACGATGTATTCGCCAGGCCTCAAGACAATTGTACGCGGCGTCTTACCAAGAGACACGCCATCACCAGAAGCTACTTCAGTTATGTAAATCCGACATCGTTTGGGTGTCGATATGATCCTCAGCTTAGCTGGTTCAGGTTCCTCAATATATATTTCAATGGACTGATGCACCACATCGACACCATTATCATCCAGGTCAGGTAGCCACTCGATCGACCCAACTGCGACAATCGTTTCAATACCCTCAGCGCCTCCAATCATATAATCATAATCAGCATCTGCTGGTGGTAGCTCGTACACGCAACCCGCCTCTACCCAGCCGTCCATGCCTTCCTGGGGGAAGAGCATGCTAGCACTTCCCCCAACCTCAATGTCATAAACGGCAACATAACAATCCTGGTCAACCTGAAAAAAGACCGTGAGTTTTTCATTAGGGTAGTAGGTAGCGTCTTCTTTATTGACCCAGATGTCGATATCGGGCGGACTGCTTACAGCGAATAAAGATAAAAGTATGGTGAACAACATGATTACCTCTTCTTGTTATAGGTACCTGGTTTATGATAGTCTTTGCTTTTCTTCTCATATGAATTCCTGCTCTCTTCTTGGGGAAAGGATTTCTTGTAAGTGGGCTTTCGTGAAGTCTTCTCTTTTTCCTCATAGTCATACTGGTTCGGTCGTTTTGTTTTGCCCTGCTTCTTATTCATCTTCTTCTCATCATACTGGTTCGGTCGTTTTGTTTTACCCTGCTTCTTATTCGTCTTCTTCTCATCATCGTAGTAATATGCCGGCGGTGCTTTTCTGCTCGATTTGGATTCATTCTTTGGTCGTTTTGTTATATGTGACTGAGATTTCTTATTATAGTCGTGTTTTTCCTCGGTGTACTTGGTCTTTGATTTCTGCATCGATTTATCATCAATCCGCTTATTAGCAGGGTAATTATAGGATTTCTTGGTCTCATTGGTCTTCGATTGTGTCTTTTTATCATGGTTGTACTTCTTGTATTCTTGGTTTTTTACAGCGATCTTCTTCTCAGTTTTTACAACATATTCCTTTCTCATCTTCTCGAGATTTCCGCTCTTGTGCTCTTTCTCAACGCGCTTAAAGAGATCAGGATTTTCTTGCTTCATGAGTTTACGTATTTCATTTTCCTTATATGGTATGTTGAGCTCGCGCGGTGGTTTTGAAGGCAGGTGGATACCGTGTTGTTTTGCCCGGTATCTTAATTGATAATACGAATGTGGAACCTTATACCTCACCCAGCGACCATAGCGCGGTCTGAACCACCAACAACCACTGTCATACCACACAACGTAGAAACCTGAATAGAAAAAATTCCAATGGAAGTGATGATGCCAATGGCACCTCCACCAATACGAATCCCACCACCATGGATACCACCAAACATAATGGACACAGTAGTACCCATGCGGGTAATAGGTCCAATAGCCGTCACACCAGTAATCGTCTTCCCAGTATTCATCATACCAGTAATCGTCTTCATAGTAATTATAGTCGCTGTAAATGAAGTTAACCGTAAATGCGAATAATGGCACGGCAGCTAATATCAATAATAATAGACGTTTCATTATTGCCTCCTTGTTATATGTACTTCTCAAACTCCTGGCAGTATTCAGCAGAGGGAATTTTCTTGGCCAAAATAGCCAGAAGTTCCTTAACCGCTTGTTCGAAGTCAGGTGTACCCCGGCTTCTACCGACTGCCAGTATTCTAGGGATCAATTCGTCTGGATCAAAAACAAGCATGCTTTTCCTTAACTCTCTCACAATATACTTGATGCTCTGGGCAAGAACATATCTCTTTGCCGTTGGGTTCATTGAGTATTGTGCAATTGGTCCCATTTTATTGTCCTATCACCAATTCTGGATTACCTGGATCAATCTGATACGCCCAGTCAAAGATCACATAATCAGGACCTATCGCACTAAGCCGAACCTTGGCAAAGTGGTTATCCCAGATCCAGAAAATATAGGTATGACCCAGGATCGCTTCAACCACACCGGTTGTCGACCAGCCATATTCAGGTGCATAGGTTATCTCATCAAGCGACTCAGTATAACCGAAATCCTGAATCCAGGTATCAGATCGACCAGTGTAAAGATAAGGAACTTCGTTGATATCATCATAGCCATAGAAAAAATCACACATTGGGTGATCATAAGCAACAACTGAATATGCACTGAAGTTCCAACCTGAATAATCCGGGTATTCATAGTAATCAAAGATCTGTTCGTTATAACCTTCTGGTCTTGGAGTATCATAGACAATTTCATAAGATAAATCACTCTCATTGCCATCATAATCAAAGGCTACAATCGCATAATAATAAGTCTGGCCGTTTAATAAACCAAAATCCAAGAAGTAATCGAGGTTGGTCTGACCTATTTCATAATAATAGCCACTCGGTGTTAAACTGCGATAAATACGATATCCGGCAAGGTCAGGCTCAGTATTCTCGTACCAGATCAACATGACCTCTTCATCACCAGTAATTGAATGCAAACCTCTTGGTACTGCCGGTGGTTCATTATCAAACCCTTCATAACAGCAGCTAAGTAGAACCAGAAATGCTGCAGTAATAATAAGATAGAAAATGCTTTTGAAGTTTTTCATCATTCACCTCTACCTTATGGTTATGCAATACTCGTGCCAGAGAAAAACTATGTAATTTCGGGAGAAATACGATAAATACGGCACAAATTTCGTCTTTATTGCACAAAAATTGTGCACCCCGCACCTTGTTCTACATAGATTTGTAGATAAAGCACTAATTATTCTTGGGGTTCTACAGAATGTGTAACTAATGCGTATACATTGAGCAAAACAAGGTACGGGGTGCGGGAACAGGTTACCTAATTCAGAGATATCTCTATTGGGTAACTGATTTCACCGATTATTGTCTGGATATAGGCAGTTGCTTTTACCTTATACTCAGCCTTACCAAGTCTTATCGCAGAAAGCAATGCTTCACCGAGTTCATTGTATTCAAGGGTAATCGTGGTAACAAAGCTATTTGCTCCTTTTGCTGGAATCTTTATTCCCTTACCCGTAGAACCAGAGATTAATCCTTTATCATTTGCATATAATGTATATTTCAGCTTGTCGAGTACTGCATTGATTTTATTGGGATTGTTGCAATTTATGTCGAAGTCAAGCTTGAGATCATTAAAAGTGAAGTCATAAGGTTTTACTGAAATGAGGGAGAACTTACATTCTTTTATGGCAAGCCGTTCTTGAACTGCCGTACAGGAAAGCAGAAAGACAATAATAAGCGACCAACATATCTTCTTCACAGAAATATGTTATTCATATTATTGTATATGTCAAGAGAGGTATTTTAAGTATACTATTTGACTATTTACGATTTAACCATAGCTTACGGCATTAGCCCCTGGATTTCACTGTCACTTGGTGCTTCGACTGTAAAGGAAATCGTAATCTTGTACTCTGCTCTTGGGTCGAGCGATATTTTCCAATAGTAAATGCCAATATCTTTGTCATGCTCAGTTGATTCTGGATCAATCTTAATATCTTTCACTTTGATGTCTGGGTCCTGAGGTATTGGAACCTGATCTACAATAGTACACTGAATCTTTTTATTATGGAAGTTTTTGACAGTATTCTCATAGGTGAATTCATACTTTGTCTTACCACTGAACAAACCACCTTTGGAAACCTTTGATTTTTTCAGTTCGCGCTTGACCTTAACCCGATCATCAACCCCAAAGGAAACCGTGGTCGACTCATCTGGTGCAATCGTTGGCACATACGTTTTACCGGTAAAATCATCACCCACATATGTCCCTGCCTGACCGGCGATAAATAAGTAGTCACTCGTATTTTTCATCTTGCCTGTTGAATAGGCAAGCTGGGTAATCCGGGGTATGATAAAATACTCAAAATCCGCTTTAAAAGAAGTGCTAAATATCTTTATCTTCTTTTCTGGATCACCACTCTTTATTGTATAGCGTCCGGGTAAAGGATACCATATTGAAACCCCAGCTTCTACAGGTGGCGCAGCAATCACTGCCACTTCTTCCATTATAAGGGCTTCTTTGGGCGCCTCTGTTTCTGCCAAGAAACCCCGACCGGCACGCGCATACTGATAGTGATCTATATACCATGGTGTAGGGGTAGGAGCTGCCCCGCCGAGCGCTGGCTGAGCTGTAGAAAGCACCAGTTTGGTATTTTCCCAATCTTCACCAGTACGCTGCGCGACCTTACTAAAGTAAGAAAAGCCGATATTACCTTTTGAAGGCTGAGCTCTAAGCTCATAATAAGTGCGCCAGCTCGCTCCATAAAGGATATAACTGAGTTGTATTCGGTAATTCTTAGCACCCTCTGGATGTCCATCAAAAATTATTGTTTTTCGATTTTCCACAATTGACCTAATGTCATTGAGCTCACGCTGAAAGACATCAATCTCGTCTTGTAATTCTCTACGCACGCGTTCGATCTTAGCCATTCTCATTTTCGCACTCAATAATTCATCAACCATAAAACTTAAACCCTGGCGCCATGCCTGGGGTGATACCTTGCCAGTTATAATCTCCTTGGAAATAACCTCTGGACCGCCAACTGCGATCGTCTGCAAGAATTTCTCCTTATCTTTTAATACGGCAACCTCATCAGCATAGGTCCGGTCCTTTATCTTAAGAGCCTCGATCTTCCTCTTGAGCTTCTCGACATCAAGGTGCGGCTCATCTTTGTACCCTCTCTTGACCTGGACTTCACCGATCTTCAACCCTTTAGCCTTTACGCGTACTGATGCATCATCTATTGCACCGGGTAGATCAGAAAACACTAAATCAGCAGATCTATCAAGATACACATTGGCGAGCCTTGTGACCATCACACGATCACTGTAAATAACTACAGAATCAATTTTGGAAAAAACATCAAGATTTATTAGAAAAAATAGCAATGTAATCATGGAACCTCCTTGAATACTGTATACAATTGTCCAATAAAGTCAATGATAAGACTGGAGAAATCTACTTGAAGCATTGAATATAACGATATTGCTATTTGCATTATCGCCGTAATTTCTCTGTTATCATCGTAATCAGGAATTCCAAATTCTTTTTTGAAATTCCTCCAATTTTCTTGACTTTGCAATTTTGCTGGCTATAATAGACCTTAAGGAGGTTGAATGAAAATGTTTAGAACTGAAAAATATAATGACTTTACAAAACCCGAGATTCGAAAGAAGATGGAGAAAGCCCTGAGCCTGGTTCAAACTCAGTTTGCTCGAGAGTACAGCATAATCATCGGTGGTAAAAGGGTAAGATTAGATAAAAAATTCCATTCATATAATCCTTCAAAAAAGGACGAAATTGTTGGTACGTTTCAGGAAGCAGACATAGCAACTGCTGACCGAGCAATGGAAATTGCTCTAGAAACTTTTAAATCCTGGCGCTATACACCGGCTAAAACCAGGGCAAATTATTTATTCAAAATCGCTAATATTATACGAAAAAGGCGTTTTGAACTCGATGCATGGATGGTTTATGAATCTGGCAAGAACTGGCTTGAAGCAGATGCAGATGTTGCTGAAGCAATTGACTTTTGTGACTATTATGCAACCGAAGTTCTAAGATATGCTAAGGGGCCAAAACTGCACAGATACCCAGGTGAAAAAAACGAACAGGTTTATATCCCCCTGGGTGTTGGTTTGGTAATTGCTCCATGGAATTTCCCCCTTGCGATATTGTGCGGCATGGCAAGCGCGGCGTTTGTTAACGGCAATACAGTAATAATGAAACCGTCTGAGGATTCACCTGCTATTGCAGCAAAGTTCATGGAAATCATAGAACAAGCAAAAGTACCGATCGGGGTCGTGAACTTCTTGACTGGTCATGGCAAACCTGCGGCTGATTATTTAGTAAGGCATCCCAAAGTAAGATTTATCTGTTTCACAGGTTCAAAGGCGGTTGGTCTGCATATTGTTGAACATGCAGGAAAAACACAACCCGGTCAGATTTGGATTAAAAGAGTAATCGCTGAAATGGGCGGGAAGGATTTCATAATCGTCGATTCAGAAGCCGATATTGACAGTGCCGTAAATGGCGTTAGAGCATCAGCGTACAGTCTACAGGGGCAGAAATGCTCGGCCTGCTCGCGTTTGATCCTCGACGATAAAATATATGATGAATTCATGAGAAAATTCATCCCCACTGTTGAAGCAATAAAAATCGGACCAGTAAAGGATTATAATAATTATCTGGGTCCGGTAATAAATGAAACAGCTTTTAATTCAATCCTGGAATATATCAAAATCGGTAAATCTGAAGGTACCCTTGTATGCGGTGGTGAATCGGCACCAGGTGACGGTTGGTTCATTAAACCTACTGTATTAGTAGACATTGAACCACACCACAGGATCTTCCAGGAAGAGATCTTTGGACCAGTATTAGCGGTCACCCGGGCAAGAGATTTTGACCATGCTATAGAATTAGCAAACAGCACTGTCTATGGACTTACTGGAGCAGTTTATACAAAGAACCGGAAGAAAATCGAGAAAGCAAAAAGAGAAGCATCTGTCGGTAATTTCTATATCAACCGGAAATGTACCGGGGCCTTAGTTGGTATCCAACCCTTTGGCGGCTTTAATATGTCGGGTACTGATTCAAAAGCTGGTGGTCCAGACTATATGTTGTTATTCACTCAGGCAAAATCGATCTGCGAGCGTTTCCCCGCAAAAAAAGTGGTGCGCAAGAAAAAGAAAGCAACCAAGAAAACAACGAAAAAGAAGGCGAAAAAGGCAATCAAGAAAAAGACTAAGCCAAGACGGAAAAAGCGGAGATAGTCAATGACAACAGACCAGATCTTCAAAACCATACGCAAAAATAAGATTCAATTCATCGATCTTTGGTTTTCCGATATCTTGGGGTCCGTGAAAAATGTCACGATCCCGGTTCGGGAAGTACGCAAAGCATTGAAAGATGGCATTTGGTTTGACGGTTCATCAGTCGAAGGGTTTGGCAGAATATTTGAAAGTGATATGTATCTCAAACCCGATCCCCAGACATTCGCAATCATTCCATGGGGCGAAGAGAGAACCGCACGATTTATTTGTGATGTGTATGCACCAGACCATAAACCCGCTCCTGTAGACCCAAGAGCAGTATTAAAAAATAATCTCAAACTGCTCAGAACAAAAGGCATGGAATATTAT
>JAUWLY010000126.1 GCA_030613445.1 Candidatus Stahliibacteriota bacterium
GGCGCCCTTAATGGAAATATCATCGAGCAACGGTGAAGAAATCGCTGCTTGAGCCGCCTGTATCGCCCGATTTTCGCCTTCACCTATACCCAGCCCCATCACTGCCGTACCTTTTTCGATCATCGCAGTTCTGATATCGGCAAAATCCAAGTTGATAAGACCAGGTTTCGTGATCATCTCAGCAATACCTTTTATCGCGTTGAAAAGAACCATGTTGCCTAATTTGAACGCCTCAATTATTGACTGCTCTTTCGGTGAAACGGCAACGAGTTTCTGATTCGGGATACAAATCAAGGTATCAACATATTCCCGCAGTTCTTCAATCCCCTTATCAGCATTTGTCATGCGCCAGATACCTTCGTATTCAAAAGGTTTAGTCACAACAGCAACAACCAGAGCACCGATATTTTTTGCCTCTTCAGCAACCAATGGTGATACTCCAGTACCAGTTCCACCACCCTCACCGCAGGTAATAAAAACCATATCCGCATCTTTTACTGCATCTCGGATCTCTTCACGAGATTCCTCGGCTGCCTTGCGACCGATCTCCGGATCACCACCAGCACCAAGGCCTTGGGTCAAGTTCTGTCCGATCTGTAGTTTTTCAGGAGCCATGCTGATTTTGAGAACCTGTGCATCGGTATTGATCGCGATACACTCAACGCCATCAATACCAGCAGCTTGAGCATAGTTAATCGTGTTACAACCAGCACCACCTATACCAATCATGCTTATCTTTGCTATGTACTTTGGTTCCTGGACCAATTCCAACATATGCTTCCTCCTTTTTCTTGACCTCATCCCGCTTATCGGAATGGGCTAAAAATATTTCGAAAACCAGTCTTCAAAACGCTTCTTAAGGGCATCAAATACGCCGCCACCCTTTGTCTTCTTGATAAGGGTCTGATTCTTTTTCTCATGACCATAGAGGACCAAACCCACACCAGTTGCGTATATGGGATCAAGGATTATATCAGTAAGTCCGCCAAGCCTCTTTGGGATACCGATTTTCACGGGTAGATTGGTGATTTCCTCGGCAAGCTTCGCCAATCCCTGTAGCCGAGCAGTACCGCCTGTAATCACAACGCCAGCTGCAAGGACATCTGCAAAGCCGCTTTTCTTCACGGCTTTGTTTGTAATCATTAAGATTTCTTCTACACGCGGACTGACGATTGAGTACAAATTTTCCTTTGAAATGAAACGATCTTCACGTCCCCCAATGCCGGCGACCTTGATTTCATCTTTCTTCTCCTCGGGTGCTAATGAAAGCGTGGAATATTTCTTCTTTATTGTTTCGGCTTGTTTATATGGCGTCCGTATACCGATTGCGATGTCATTCGTTATGTACTCACCACCAAGTGGTATCACCTCAGTATGCCTGATTGCACCATCGTAGAATATAGCAAGATCAGTAGTTCCACCACCGATATCTAAAAGGCAGACACCAAGGTCTATTTCGTCAGGCTGCAGGACCGAATAAGATGACGCTAACGGTTGCAGAACAAGATCCTTGACCTTTAACCCAGCTCTTTCCAGCGCCGTGTAGATATTCTGAGCTGATGCTATTGCTGCAGTTACAATATGAACCTCTGCCTCCAATTTAACACCGCTCATGCCAACTGGATCTTTTATTCCTCGTTCATTGTCAACTATGTATTCAATCGGTATCGCGTGTATGATCTCACGATCGAGTGGTAGGGCGATTGCCTGTGCCTGTTCGATTACCCGTTCAATATCACGTTTTGTGATCACACCTCCAGCGCGTGACGTCGCGATCATTGCGTGGGCGTTTATGCTCTCAATATGGGAACCAGAGATCCCGGCATAACAGGCATCAACTTTGAATCCCGACATTCGAGATGCTTCATTAACCGCCTTTTGTATCGACTCTACTGCCTTCTCAAGATTGTTTATCACACCCCTTTTCAATCCATGCGATGCGGTTGACCCAACGCCAACAACCTTCAAGTCATCACTATCTACCTCAGCAATAATCGCAGCAACTTTCGTCGTCCCAAGATCAACGCCGACAATCCTTTCCTTCTTTGGCATTATCTCCTCCTTATTGAGTATTCCCAGAACCCGTTTTCTCAATATGCAAACCGGGCTCCTGTCTGATAACGACCTGCGTCTTGAACCTCAGGTCAACAATGCATGGACCTTGAAGCTTAAGCAGGTTCAACGATTCTATGAAATATTTTCTCTTTCTCAAGTCATGCACTCCTAATATAAATTCAATACCTTTGTACTCGACTATCCCTTCCTCCTGTGAAATAATCCGCGCTTGAGGGATGACTTGCTCAAGGGTTATATAGGTCTCTCTTGTCTTTGCAAGCTGCACAACGACGATGACCATTATCACAATGACTATTACACTAGCAATTATTTTAATAACCTTACCTCCTCTTTAAGCAAGATACCTTTTGTATTCTTCACTCTTTTCTTTATTATATTTGCTAGCTTCAACACATCCGAAGCCTTGGCATGACCGCGATTTATGATGAAATTGCCGTGTTTCCTGCTGATCTCAGCATCCCCTACACTCAACCCCCTCAAACCGCAGTCTTCAATCAATTCACCCGCGGCATAGGGCTTAATATTTTTGAAATATGACCCTGCTGAATACCCGGCGGGTTGTCGCTGGCAACGATATGCCAGATTATTTCTAATATCAGAAACAATATCCCTTTGCTTTCGATGAATCAGTTTGAGCTCAGCTGAAAGAATCAGCACTCCATCTCTGATTTCAGTCTGGCGATAACCAAACTTAATCTTCTTATTACTGAAAAGGCTGACAACACATTGGTCAGTGAGCACTGTGATACCGATAACAATATCTGCCATTGACTTACCAAAAGCGCCAGCATTGCCCTTTATTGCACCACCTATCGTACCCGGGATACCAGCAAGAAACTCAGCCCCTCCATACCCCAGAGCTTTAGCTTTTTGTAAGAAGTGCTCAACTAGAAGACCGCTGCCACAGTGGACAATATCACCCGTTCTCTTCATAGTCCGAAAAATACCGTAGAGTTTGATAACAGCACCGGGAAAGCCCTCATCACTTACCAGCACATTCGTACCACCACCGATCACGTAGTACTTTATCCTCTGCTTTTTCATAGTACTGATCACCTTGTTCAAAGCACGGTATGAATACACCTTAACGAAATATCTTGTCTTGCCACCGATATGAAATGATGTATGCTTACTCAGTGGTTCATTTACCAACACTTCGATCCCAGCAATGGATCTAAAGGGGTTTATCATGACAACTCCCCAACCAATCTCTTTGCCAACTGGTTAATAGATCCTGCTCCTTGGATCACGATTATATCGTGGCGCTGAGCTGTCTTCTTAAGAAATTTCACAATATCATCGAATTCGCCGATAAAATGAACATTGTCCTGTTCTTTGCTTATCCTTTTGGCTAGAGCCTCACCACTAATACCAGGGATGGGGATTTCATGCGCTCCGTAGATGTTTGATACAATGACCAAATCAGCATACATGAACGAAAAAGCAAAATTATCAAAAAGGTAGTAGGTGCGTGTAAAACGATGCGGTTGAAATACTGAGATTATCCTATGCCGTGGGAAGTATGCACGGATCGTCTCCAGGGTCACGGCGATTTCTGTTGGGTGATGCCCATAATCGTCAAAAATCTTTACGCCTCTGACCTCACCGAGATATTCAATGCGGCGATGGACCCCACTGAATTCTTTCAATGCCTTCTTTATCTTAGTTGTGGAAATACCGAGCTCTAACCCGATGCCGACAGCGGCAAGTGAATTATTTATGTTATGGTTACCCAATAGGTTGATCTTAAACCTACCCACCAGTTTATTTTGATATGCAACATTAAACGTGCAGCCAGTACTGCTCTTCGTTATCTTCGTGGCTCTGAGGTCTGCCCGTTTATTAAGCCCATATGTAATCGTCCTTCTGTAGATTCTCTCCATTATCTCACAACTGCATGGAGAATCTACGCCCAAGAACGTACAGCCCCAGAACGGTACATGGTTTGCAAAAAAGGAAAAGTGTTTTTTGATCTCATCTAGGTTCTTGTAGTAATCAAGATGCTCCGCCTCAATATTAGAAATCACCGCATAAGACGGGTAAAGGCACAGAAATGATTTATCTGATTCATCTGCTTCGCACACTAAATAATCGCCCTTACCGAATTTCGCCTGACTCTTTCCTCTTATAATGCCGCCAACAACGGTCGTCGGCATAAAGCCACCCTTTTCCAACACTTCATCCACCATTGACGTTATCGTTGTCTTGCCATGGGTACCTGAAATGCAGATTGCAATTTTCATTCTTGTTAGCTCAGCAAGCAATTCACTACGGTGGATAGTTGGAATACCCATCCTCCTCGCCTCAGCAAGTTCAGAGTTGTCTTTTTTTATCGCGGTGGAATAAACCACAACATCCGCACCAAAGACATTTTCCTTCTTGTGTTTATACATCACCTTGACGGATATTTTTTTCAAAACACGCGTTATCTCAGAACAATTGAGGTCTGATCCAGTCACTTTGAATTTCAAATTACGTAGGATAATAGCCAAACCACTCATTCCAATACCACCTATACCCACAAAATGAATATGTTTAGTCTTACCAAACACCCATGCACCTCGCTATTGCTCGGTAAAGCACCAATCCAGAAATACCAAATCCTCTACCGGAAGTCTGAGTTTGGTTACTATTTAGAATTTCATATTTAGAATTTCTCATGTCACTTATCTCTTAAAATTGTATCGGCGATTTGCTTTTCTGCATCCCAGATAATATCGGCTTTCCTTCTATGAATTTCTAAGAGCTCGGTTAATTTCTCAACGATCTTCTTACCTGTTACCTGTTTCTGACGCATAACCACAGCATTCCCTATGCGTGCGAAGTACTTGGCGTTATGATATTGGTGGTCATCTATTGCATATGGAAATGGTATGAATATCACCGGTGTGTTAGTCGACAATATTTCATATGCAGCAAGAGCTCCAGATCGGGCAACAATCACATCGGCTGCTTGCATCTCGCGCCAGGGGGTATGTGTAAAGGAGATGACCGATGTTCTACCATTGCTCCTCTTGAGCACCCAATCATAATCACGCTGACCACTGATGATTACTATCCGGTAATTATCCGGCAATATCTCCTGCACTTCCAAAGCAAGTTCATTGACCATAGAGGCTCCACCACTACCGCCAAGAAACAATACTGTCTTAAGCGCTCGGTTCCTGGTCGTTTTATCAGCTATTGTTTCTTTAAACTCATGTCTAATCGGGATACCGGTAACAAGCAACCTGCCTTTAATGTTGTCTGCTGGAGGTAAACCCAAAAATACAATACTCGCCTTCGATGCAAACAGTCTTGTCGCTCGCCCCGGCATGCGATTCGGTTCGAAGAGAAAGAACTTGCGACGCTTAATGAGACAGGCGGCAACCAAAGGCAAGGCGCCGAAACCTCCAAAGACGATACCACTCGCGTCTTTCACCAAAGAAAGCAAGCTGTAAGCAGAGTATATGAATGATAGAACAGACCACATCTTATTCAATACCGATTTACCATAAAACGCACGTGCCTTTACGGCAAACGTCTTCAAACCCTGAAGCCGAGCCATTTCATTTTCAGAAAAACCTCTTCGAACAAGAACTATCACTTCTGTATTGCGCTGCATTAACTCGTTCGCAACCACAAAAGCAGGGAAATAATGTCCACCAGTACCAATCGCCGAAATAACAAATCTACGTCTGGCAACGATTGTTTCATTGTGTTCTATCACTCTATCTTCTTTCATGCAACCCGCTTCTTTGAGACCTGAAGGATCACTCCCATGGCAAATAGATTCGCCGTAAGTGACCAACCACCAAACGATATAAAAGGTAACGGCACACCGGTCGGCGGTAAGAGTCCCATACTAACGCCAACATGGACAAGGAAAATAATGAATATCGAAGTATTCAACCCCAAGACAAGTAGTCTTGTGAAATCATCCTCAAGATTATCAGCAATGGAAAGACCACGGAAGAAAACCTGCCAATAAAGAGCGAAGACAACGAAACTGCCAAGAAAACCGAATTCTTCAGCAATGTGGGCGAATATGAAATCATTGTGTATACGTGGTAAGAAGAAAAATTTCTGCAAGCCAGCACCAGGACCCTTCCCAAAAAAACCCCCAGAACCAATAGCAATGAGCGATTGCCGTACTTGATAGGTTGGGTTCGTTATGAAGCTGGTAATCCGATATTTAGCATGTGGGAAAACAAGGACAAAGATAACGAGCATGACCAAGCTGACCGCCAACGTTGGAAATACTAGTTTTGACCTTGTACTTCCGTAAATAAGCATAGCAGTAAACACAAGGACACATATAACCGCCATTGAGATCGATGGCTGAATTGCAACCAGCAGGATCACAGATAGACAAAGTACTATGCTCGTCATCATACCCGAACGGCTATTTGCAGTCTGGGGATGAGAATCAAAAAAATTAGCCAAGAAAAAAACAAGCCAGATCCGTACGAATTCGGAAATCTGGAAACCAAATGAGAAAAGTAACGAAACAGAACGTCGTGCCCCGTATTGAGTACGCCCGGCTAACAGAGTAACGAATAAAAAAAGAACAATAACAACAAAAGCGGGAAAAATAAATTTCTTCATGATTTCATATGGGAAAAATAGCCCGAATGAAAAGAATACGCTCGCGATAGCGAGTCGCTTGAGATGACCCAATAGATAGAATGTCGAATCCTCACCACGACGCATTGCGCGATAATACGATGATGAGTACACGAATAGTGCCCCAAGAATGACAAGAATTAATAAGCAAAGTGCTAAAGTTCGATCAATTTTTTTGAACTGCATCTTTGAATGCTTCTCCCCGATCTGCGAAATTGGCAAAGTAGTCAAAAGAAGCAAAACCTGGGTTCAGTAAGATTATATCTCCCGGTGCTGCAAATTGTTTAGCCTTTATTAGCGCATCATTCATACTACTGGCAATCCTAAAGGCCGCTAATCCATTTGTTTTAAAGAAGTCTGCAATGTACGCCGCGTTGTCGCCAAGTATGACACACGCTTTAGCTTGCTCAACTAAGATTGAAAGGTAGTTCTCAGCCTTATCACCTTTGTGTTTACCACCAAGAATCACTATTTTGGGTCCCATTACTGCTTTGAACGAAGCAATTGCTGCAACCTCATTCGTGCACATTGAATTATTAACATATCGTACACCTTGTATTGTGCCAATGTCTTCAAGGCGATGGGGCAAGGGTTTAAAGGTAATCAATCCTTTCTCAATCTTGCTGTTATCAATACTAAGGAGCTTTGCTACGACAATCGACGCCAGAGCGTTCATTTTATTGTGCTCACCCTCCAAGCGAAATTTCTCAACCGAAAACAGTTTTTCCTGTGCATATGCGAACATGCCGTTGAACCAGGCTCCAGTGCGCGCGTTGGAGCCGAAAAAAACAATTTGCGATTTGATATCATCCAATGCACGTTTGATATTGTTATCATCTTCGTTTAAAACAGCATAATCTGATTTTCCTTGATTGAGAAAAATACGCATTTTTGCAGTTCGATATTCCTCAAAGTCTCGATGCCAATTCAGATGATCCCTTGAGATATTCATAAGTACTGCGATGTAAGGATGGAATTTCTCAATCCGCATTAACTGGAAGGAAGATATTTCCAAAATGTAGTAGTCATAGGGTTCGGTGAAGAGAGACTTTGAAAAAGGTCT
>JAUWLY010000044.1 GCA_030613445.1 Candidatus Stahliibacteriota bacterium
CAGATGGTTAAAGAAGTAGCTTCCAAAACGTCTGACGTTGCTGGTGATGGAACAACCACAGCAACGATATTAGCCGAAGCGATTTATCGTGAAGGGTTAAAGACTGTTACTGCTGGTGCAAATGCTATGGAAGTCAAGAAAGGAATCGAGAAAGCAGTTAAAGCAGTAGTTGACAATTTGAAGAAGTTATCAACAGATGTTAAAGGGGCGAGCGACATTGCGCAGGTTGCAGCCATTTCGGCAAACAATGATGAAGAAATAGGTAAACTTATTGCCGATGCTATGGACAAGGTTGGTAAAGATGGCGTTATTACGGTTGAGGAAGCAAAGGGCATGGAAACGAACCTTAAGGTTGTTGAAGGGATGCAGTTTGACCGTGGGTATCTTTCGCCTTATTTCATTACCAACCCCGATCGTATGGAGTGTGTCCTTGAAGATGTTTACATTCTATTGTATGAGAAAAAGATCAGCTCTATGAAAGATCTTTTGCCGGTGCTTGAGAAAATCGCACAAAAAGGCAAACCGCTTTTGATAATCTCCGAAGAAGTTGAAGGTGAGGCACTTGCAACACTAGTTGTCAACAAGATAAGGGGAACTTTGCAAGCCTCAGCAGTAAAGGCACCGGGTTATGGCGATCGCCGAAGATCCATGCTGGAAGATATCGCAGTTCTTACTGGTGGTAAGCTTATTTCAGAAGATATAGGTCTCAAACTTGAGAATGTGCAAATTTCTGATCTGGGTCAAGCAAAGCGGGTTACTATTGATAAGGAAGACACGACGATTATTGAAGGTGCCGGTAAGAAGGTAGATTTGCAGGCGAGAATTCAGCAGATTAGAAATGAGATGGAAGAGACGACTTCGGATTATGATAAAGAGAAACTCCAGGAAAGGTTAGCAAAACTCGCGGGTGGTGTAGCAGTTCTTAATGTTGGTGCAGCGACTGAGATTGAAATGAAAGAGAAAAAGGCTCGAGTTGAGGATGCTCTTCATGCCACAAGGGCAGCAGTTGATGAAGGTATTGTACCAGGTGGTGGCGTTGCCCTAATTCGTTCGATATCACCTCTTGATACCTTGAAATTAGAGGGTGATCAGCAAATCGGTATTGATATTGTTAAGAGAGCTCTTGAAGAACCGACCAGACAGCTTGCTGCAAATGCTGGAAAAGAAGGTTCAGTAATCGTTGAAAAGGTTAAGGCAAAAGAAGGCGCTTTTGGTTATAATGTAATGACTGAGAAAATCGAAGATATGATTGCTGCTGGGATCATTGATCCAACCAAGGTGACACGGTCTGCTTTGCAGAATGCTTCAAGTATTGCAGCGCTTCTTGTGACGACTGAGGCCGTAGTCGTTGAAAAACCCGAAGAAGAAAAAGCACCACCAATGCCACCAGGCGGTGGTGGTTACGGCGGATATTAACATATAGTCTAAGGGTTAGGGTTAGGAGGCTGGATTTCTCGCTTCCTAACCCATGCCCATCATCCATCTGGGGTCATGCCTACTTACGAATACGAATGCACCAAGTGTAAATACAGATTTGAGGAATTTCAGAAAATCACTGATAAACCTCTGCAGAGGTGTCCGAAATGCCATAGTAAATTAAGGCGTTTGATTAGTGGAGGTGTAGGATTGATCTTCAAAGGGAGCGGATTTTACGCAACTGACTACAAGAAATCTAACTTGCCCCAAGTCCAGGAAAAAAGAAGTACCGAATTGAAGAAGCCAGACAAAAAACCTGGCCTGCCTGCTAAAGTAGATTCAAAACCGTCAAAGGTTACGGACAAGAAACCTTTAGAAAACAAAAAATCTTAGGTTAATACTTAGCTAAGCACGTTGATTTCCAATCAAAATTGCGTATCATTGGCATATAAGACGATGTCAATGAAAATTGAAGGTCCTGTATTCATCAGTGTGGGTGAGCCATCTGGTGATTTGTATGCATCATTCTTAGCCTGTGACATGCAAGCCAAAACGCCGGGTCTGAGAATCTTTGCAGTGGGTGGCAATAACCTCGTAGAGAGCGGGGTAGATGTTCTGATAGATTATCATAGAATGATGACGTTTGGTTTTACAAGCGGAGTCTTAACAGCCTATCGTAATTACATAATCTACGGTAAGATCGCACGCCTGATGTACAGGATTCGACCTAAGACATTTATTGCAGTTGCTTATCCAGGTATTAATCTGATATTATGTAGTTATGCAAAGAAGTTAGGTTGTAGAGTCTATTACTACTTACCACCGCAGATCTGGGCATGGGCAACATTTAGAAAATACTTTATCAAGAAATGCGTAGATAAAGTATTTTCAGTTTTCCCATTTGAATACGAATTCTATAAGAAGATTGGTATTGATACAATTTATTTCAAAAACCCATTATTTAAAGGATTGAAGAATTACAAAAGAAATGATTTTAAAAAAAGAATCGGTCTCATGCCTGGTTCACGCAAAAGCGAAATCAAAAGGAATTTGCCGGTTATGACCGAGCTCATGAGGAAAATTGCTCAAGAGAGAAAGGATATCGAATTCGTGTTGATTTTGCACTCAAGTCTAATAGGAATAGGGGGTTCATGCCCGTGGTTCACGAGCCTAAATCTCGCCTCGAGGCTCGATACCGAGAGGAAGGCTCAACTCCAGGATAAAACAATAATTACAAGTGAGAATCATTATCAAGCCATGAAGAACTGTGATCTGTTAATTGTCTGTTCGGGCACTGCATCACTTGAGGCAGCCGCAATGGATATACCGCAGGTATTCTTCAATCGACCTTCATTTTTTGACTATCACGTGCTCAGGAGATTTTTAAAGATAAGGGAATACAACCTAACGAACTTGTATTTTGAAGAACCGAGAGTTCCAAGTTTTGTTTCTACAAGTAAAACTTACCTTGTCGAGAACTTGCAGAAATCGTTTCAAGATACTTTTTTTGATTGACGAATAATGTAATTTTGGCTATAATCGATGATGAGAGAGGCTATTAATCTAGTGACAAGTCCCTTTGGCATTGGCGAGAAGTTGATTTTTGAGCTATTGCAAAAGGGCGAGTCAGTTTACACAATATTTCCTTCTCCTAAAGGCGTCCCCATGTCCTTTCTCGGTAAGATAAACCTTAAATATGGCTTCTTTAGATTTGATCGCGACACAGATGTTGATAAAGCACTACCCAGGAAAGTCAAGTATGTGTGGCATTTGTATGAAGTATATAGTGGTTCTTTTACGACGATTTTCAAATCAAATCCATGTGCCACGCTGCTTTTGCTCGATTGGGCAAGAAAAGTCGGCGTCAGTAAATTCATATACCTGTCAAGTGGTGAGGTCTATGGTCAGGGACATGACCTCGATGAAAAGGCTGGCTATGACCCGCACAGCTTCTATGCGACGACTAAATTCGAGACAGAAATACTCTTCCGCTATTATTTTAGGTCATTTGCATTGCATACGGCGAGGGTTTTCTTTCCATTTGGAAAGAATTCACCGCCTGGACATGTGGCGAACTTTTATCAAGCAATTAGGGACAATAGAAATGTTGATACAGAATACAGTGTTATCAGCCCGACTTGTATTGACGACACTCTTGCTCCTTTGATGAAGCTTCGGGATCTTGATGGGCATGAAGTGTTCAATCTCTGTGGGAGTTCGATCAGAGTTGATGATTTGATCGATAAGATTACATATGTGTGCACCGGGTCGCCAAGAAAAATTAGTGTTGGTAAGATCGAGCTCACCGGGAGCAATTCAAAGGCGAAGCAAGTTTTGGGTTATCAAGAAACACCCCTCAATGAGGCAATCAAGAACTCTTTTGGTTAATAGCGTAGCATCGCAAAATACGTGGTTTTCAAACACCCCATAAGTGAATGATTGATGTACTTCTTGTAAACCCCAGAGAACAGGGTAGTATTTTTGAAAGGATGCCCCCGCTTGGTCTGGCATACATGGCAGCTAACCTTGAGAAGCACGATCACTCAGTTAACATAGTGGATTTGGAAGTGGGGAGAAATGAACTCGGTCCGTGGTTAGAAAAGTCCAAACCAAAGTACGTGGGTATTTCCGGTACAACGCATACGCGTTTTGAGTCTTTTCGTTTGGCAAAAGAAACTAAAGAATTCGATACAGCCATTGCTACTATCTATGGTGGGGTCCACGCTACTTTCACTGATATTGAGACCCTGGAGTATGTTCCGGATATCGACTATGTGGTACGTGGTGAAGGTGAACATACTATTGTTTCGCTGGTTAATGCCCTTGAAAAGGGCAAAGATCTCAGTAAGGTTAGGGGCATAACCTATCGTGACCACGAAGGTATCCATAGAAATCCCCCGGCTGAACGCATCCATGTTCTTGACGATTTGCCGGCACCAGCTTACCATTTACTTAATATTAACAAGTATGCGCTCAATATGGAATTCATTGACAAGCGGGGTATTTCAACTATCACTTCGCGTGGTTGTCTTGCTCGATGCAGCTTTTGCTCAGCTAGCCGTATGTTTAACCATCAGGTTACAACGCACTCGGCGCCGCGTGTCTTGGATGACATTGAGTTGCTCTTTGACAAATTTGGATACAAGGGCATAAAGATTTTCGATAGTACGCTAACTATGCAGCAAGAACATGTAAATAATCTATGTGACGAAATCACGCGCCGCAGATTGAATTTCCCCTGGGAATGTGAGATACGGGTAGGTACGGTAGATCAAGAAATGCTTGAGAAGATGATTGGTGCCGGATGTTATTACGTAAACTTTGGCGTAGAGTCAGCAAGTCAGAAGGTATTGAATCTTATGCGTAAAGGTTTTACAGTAGAACAGGCACAGGAGCTCTTGGATTGGTGCATTAGAATCGGGTTGAAGACAAAGGTCTTTTTTTCCTTTGGCCACATCGGCGAGAGCATGGAAGATGTGGAAAAAACATTCGAGTTTATTGACAAAAACGTGGACAAAATAACAACTGTTGCGAGCGGCGCTGGTGTCAGAATTTATCCTGGTACGTATTTGGAAGAGTACGCCGTGAAAAACAGATTTCTGCCCGAGGAGTTCAAGTGGAGTCTGCCTTATGATGATGAACGGTTGGAATCGATACTCCAGACAAGATGTGTACCAATCTTGCTCCAACCTCAGCTTGGTTTTGTAGAGCTCGAAAGAATCGCGCTCAGGATTTACCGTCGAAGGTTCAGCGGCTTCATGGGTTTAAAACGGGGGCTTCCAAAGATTACTGATAAAGATAAACTTAGAAAGTTGTGGCAGCTTCTGAAAATTCAGTTCAGGCAGGTTTTCAAAAAAGACCGGTCGTTGAAATGAGAATATTGCATCTATCATTTGAGAATTTTCAGGATGTGCCAGGTTTACTGAGTCGCAGCCATAGATTTTTTGATGATGAAGGTGTTCTGGTGACTATGACACCTTCAACCCTGGGTTTTCCCAATGGAATAACGCTAAACTACCCTCTGCTGAATTCTGGTTTGATGAAAACCATGCGCCGGATGACCGGGCGGCAAAACGTCAATGTGCTCGAACATGAATTGAAACTGAGGATAAAAGGAGAAGATTTTTGGCCGAGAATGTTCTTCAAGGCAAGAGATATGATCTGGCTCAATCAACTACACAAATCATGGCGGCGCTTTGACCTCGGTAATTTTGATGTCTACCATTTTGATGGCGACTTCCCGTTTATCTTTGGTGACCGCATTTTAAGGAAACTTGAAAATAGGCGGATTGTAACTCATTTTTTTGGCAGTGAACTGAGGAAGTGGGGGATGAATCCATATTTACGTAAATTCGCTCAGTTGAGGTTTACTTCAGAATTAGACCACACAAAAATAGATCCAGCATTGATATTTGTGCCGATACCATATGAAGCTGACCACATTACGCCCAGAACACACGAGAATAAAGTGTTGAGGGTCGGGCATTCTCCAACCCGTCGGTTAGCAAAAGGTACTGGAGATATTATCAGAGTAATAAATAATCTGAAAAAGAGGCTCAATTTCGAGTTTCTCCTTATTGAAGGTGTTTCCAATAGGCAATGTATGGAGCTCAAAGCGACGTGCGATATCGGCATTGACCAGATAGGTAATTATGCAGGTACTGGTTATGGACGGAGCGGGCTTGAATTTCTGGCTTTAGGTATCCCAACGATAACAGAAATTCCTGGTGAATACGAACACCTATTACCAGGATGTCCTTTTATAAATGCAACGGTGAGTGACTTTGAAGATGTTCTGTACAAACTCTTAATTGATGGAGCATTGCGTCAGCAGAAAAGTACCCAGGGTATCAAATGGGTAAATGATTTTCCAGCACCGAAGCGTATCATTACAAAAATATATGAGGAATACCGTAAACTCAACTGGGTTTAACCCATAAATAATAGGGACAAGTAGGTATTTAAGTCTTGACAAATCATTAACTGCTACTATACTTAAGTATAAGAGAAAAGTTCACTTAATTCTTATAGAAAAAGACAGGTGGAGGTAAAGATATGAGAAAAGTGTTCTTATTTGCGATGGTCATTGGTATCTGTTCTTTTTTGACGGCAGATTGGGAGTCAATCGGTCCATATGGTGGTTCATTGGGTGTTGTTGCGACTGCACTTTCTGATGAAAATATTGTTTATGTAGCAGGTTATAGGGAACCAGCATATGTATTCAGATCGATTGATGGAGGTGCTACGTGGTCAAAGAGGTCCACACTGTCAGATCAATTGTTTTGTCTGGCGGTTGACCCAACCAATCCTCTGATTTTATACGCAGGTAGCAAACAGAGTGTATACAAGTCAATTGATGGCGGTGCGACTTGGAGTTGTGATTCTATACCGGGTAATAATAATAATGTCAATGGTCTGGTTGTAGATCCGACTTCTCCCTCAATTATATTCGCGGTCGGCAGGACATTGTCTGGCAGCTATAGTGTAATGGCATTTTTTAAAAGCACGAATGGCGGTGATACGTGGAGCACCACAGCTCTTCATACCGTCTATAATGGTGATGCTTATTGTATGATTCTTGACCTGTCTAATCCTGATAATATATACGTGGGTGGTTATTACAGGGACAGTTTGAATTATCCCAAAGTCTATAAATCAACGAACGGTGGTTCTAGTTTCACAGATATGTCATCAGGTTTTAGTACGAATGGTAGCAATATAAAGGCTTTGGCAGTGCATCCAACTGATATTAATATCGCATATGCAACAACATTTTATGATGGTATCTATCGGACAACAGACGGTGGTACTTTATGGTCTATGGTCAAAAACGATAACTTTATTACGTGCCTTGCAACCACTCAAACTGAACCAAATAGTGTATATGCGGGTAAAGATACAGTAATATATAAAAGTACTGATGCCGGAGTCTCATGGTTCACTACTGGTTCAGGTCATGGAGGCGTTTATAAAATGAGCCGCGGTCTCGTAGCATGTCAGAATCAGGTTTCAACCCTGTATACGGTTGATAATCTAGGTGTATTCAAGACAACGAATGGTGGCACAAACTGGTTTGATGCCAATCAAGATATCACGACTGCAACTATTCTTGCGATTGGTCTTGCACCAACAGCGCCTTCTACAATGTATACGGAATTCGAGGGTGCAGGCGTATTCAAGACGACTAATAGCGGGACTGCTTGGCAGCAACTCTCTACACCTTTGGATTGTGGTACAATATGTGAGTTTGCTGTTCATAATGCTAATCCAGATATAGTGTACGGTCTTGAGGGGTTTGGTTGAGGTAATGCTGAGCTCTATAGGAGCACAGACGGCGGGACCGTCTGGGACTCACTTGATTCTTACTACACAGATGGTGGTGCATTTGTGGCTGATCCAAACAATAGCAACATATACTGGAGTGGCGGTATCCTCGCCGGTATGCGGGTTTCTAAGACCACAAATAGTGGTTCGTCATGGGTACGCTACAGCCTTAACGGATCCGGGTTCACATTTTCCTTAGCAGTTGATCCGACCAATTCCAATATCGTATACGCAGGGGGTGTTCCTGGTCTTTATAAAACAACGAATGGCGGTAGTAATTGGTTTTTCTCCTCAACCGGTATAACCGATACCATTTTCGATATTGAGATTGATCCTACTAATACCAGTATTCTTTATGCTGGAACACCCGATGGTGTTTTTAGCTCCACAAATAGCGGTGTTACTTGGATAAATACTGGTTGTACAGGTGTGAAAGCACTTACTATTGATTACACAGCTCCTGATACGCTTTATGTTGGTACTATCACTGGTGTATATTTGAGCACAACAGGTGGTGGTGGTTGGGTGGCAATGAACAGTGGACTCGATAACACGAATGTTATTTCTTTAGAGATCGATCCCGGCCATTATTTGTTTGCAGGTACAGAAGGCTCAAGTATATACCGTTGGAACCTGAATGTCGGGGTGGTAGAACAAGGGAGATTGGAGGAGAAAATTCCTCTTGCAATCTATCCAAATCCAATGAGGGATCAAGCAACGATCACCTATTACATTTCAAAAACAACAGTAGTTGAGCTTTCGATTTTTGATGTTCAGGGAAGATTGGTTAAGAACATTGTCAGTGGTACATGTCAGCCAGGAGCATATACTACTTATTGGACCGGTAGGGATAATTGCAATCAATCAGTGTCTGCAGGAATCTATTTTTGTAAGTTTTCTGCGGAAGGAATGGCTATTATAGACAAAACAGTATTGCTGCAATAGATCAATGAGCCCGTTTCTTTTGTGGAGGAGAGGGGGTCATATTATACAAATATGCTGATGCGCCCGAGGCGCCAACTGCATCAATCTGGGTTCCAAGCAAATCCAGAAATGAAACGAACAGTTTTTCCTCATCTACACCACAATGGGTGGCGATATGAGAGAAGACGAGCCAAACCCTTTTGTTTCCTTTTAACCTTTGCAGATCCTGGTAATAATTGGTCCACTCAGTCCGGGATTCAATCCCCTCGATATACTCAACGGGGAAACCATATCGATCATGATAATATCGAAATGCATTGAGCGAAGCATAGTAGACATATATTATGTCGCCATCGTGCCAATTTTCATCAACGTATTTTAGTACTGTACGGAGTTCTTCTGGGGCGCGCGGTCGGATCAAGTGATAGCCGGCAAGCAATACTGGATGAATGAACAGGATGACAACCAATGCTATTCCCAGGAAGTTTGATTGATGTCTTATTTTGTTCCTGATATCGCTGATCCCCTGGGCAATGACCAGGATCATAAATGGCGTCAGAAAAAGGAGTAGTCTGCCTTCAAAAGGGTATCTGTGCAAACCTGATGCGATTAGAGCGAGAAAGATTGGCAGAATCAAAAGCAAGATATTTCTTTTCTTGTACCTGAACATCATGGCACAACCCCACAAGAAAGCCAGTACCCCTAATAACAGTTCATATATTGAAAGCCCAATCGGGAATTTGAAAGTTCGCAAAAAGACATAAGCAAACCACTTGATATCAGGGAGCGAGGTCGGGGGCAAAGGCATGAAACTTGACTGCCAAGCGGTTAATAGTTGTTCGTGTCTGCTCAGGCTACTGAGGGTGACAAGGTAATTGGTAAGAAAACTCGCTAAGCCGAGCATAGTAGCGATAAGCAAACCGCAAAGCGTAGACCATTGTAGTTTGCGTAGGGCATAGAAGTACATAACTATGAGTGATGCACAAAATACGAATAAGGCCGGGTGTGAAAACCAAAGACATAGCCCACTGACAAAGCCGAAGAGTATTGTGTATTTGATCTCGAATTTCTTATCGAAAACCAATATTGCCAACGAAATAATCAAAAGTGCTATGAAAACGTCGCTAGAGTATTGTTTTACTTCTGAAGCAAAGTAAATCAAATGGTCACCGACCGCAAAAAGGACAAGGGCGATGGTAAGTGACTGTTTACTTATGGTTTTCTTGGCGACCTGATAGAATAGGAATAACGCACCTATTCCCGCGATTAAAGGCAGAAAACGGAGCGCCAATTCACTCAGCCCCAAAAGCGTGCTCATGAATTTCTGCAATAATAAAAAGCCAACTGGAGCAGCCTGCGCATAGTCGAGCGGTTTGAGCAATTGAGAATATGAACGCTGCACAATATTTAATGCCAGTGCCGCTTCCCCCTCAGTGAGTGAGCGATTATAAATGAACTGTGCGATCCTTAATACAGCACCTATCCCTATTATTAACCAGGGGATTGTTCTCGAAGAGAATAGAGAGTTTCTTGCTCTATCGTCAATTTCCATTATCCCCATTATATTAAACATAGTATACAAGTCAACCGTTTTTCAGGACAATAGCCTTGACTTTGTCAAAAAAGCGTGTAGAATATCCCCATGATCTTAGATAAAGAGTGCGGACCACCCTTAAAAACGCAATACATAATGGCTTGGTCATATCTTCCTCATATGCATATTGACAAATAGTCAATTTCCATTAAAATTATGTTGGACTCATGATTGATATAGATGTGGTTAAATACTTGGCAGAAAAAAAGGTGCCGGTTGATCAGGCACTTAAAGAATATTTTGCTGGGATAAACGACTTTTTCGATGTGATGTATTATTCAATTGGCAATGGCAAAAGAATAAGGCCAATTCTTGCCATTGCGAGCTACGAGGCTAGCGGCGGGAAAGATTCTGAGCAAATAATGCCGATAGCCTGTGGTCTTGAATTGATCCATACTTACTCGTTGATCCACGACGATTTACCATCTATGGACGATGATGATTATCGACGGGGTAGAGCTGCTGCCCATAAGAAATTCGGGGAAGCCCTGGCTATACTCTCTGGCGATGGTCTGTTTGCTCATGCCTTTGAACTCTTTGCACAGGGGAATGGTTTGGTTCAGGAGAAACTTGCGATAATAAAGTCAGTAAGCGAGGTGGTTGGACCAAAAGGCGTTGTTTATGGTCAAACCCTTGATATCAGTAAAGATATGGCTCTGACCCCCAAATCCTTAAGGCGCATTCATTTAAACAAGACTGCTAAGTTTATCGCGGTTTCCTTGAAATGCGGCGCAATAATAGCCCAGGCATCACCAATTTTAGTTGACGAGTTATACAAAGCAGGTGTCTGTATGGGTATGCTTTTTCAATATACTGATGATATTCTTGATATTACAGGGGAAAAGGAAAAATTAGGCAAGACCCCTGGTAAAGATGTGACCGCAGGTAAATTGACCGCGCCTGCTGTTTATGGTTTGGAAGGTGCCAGGTTTCGTGCTCAACGATATGCTGAACTCGCTAAACACAGGTTTGATAAACTTGGCGGGAGGTTTGACGTCTTCAGTAAGATTACCGACTTTATGCTGGACCGAACATTCTGAGAGTATGTCCCAAGGTGATAACAAAGCTCGATGGCTATTCTAAGTAAGATTAAAAGTCCCAAGGACCTGGAGCATCTGACAGTCGAGCAATTGCAGGTGCTTGCTAGTGAAATCAGAGAGAAGATCATCAATACATGTGCTCAGACTGGCGGTCATGTTGCCCCTTCGTTGGGGGTTGTGGAATTAACCATCGCATTATACAGGGCATTTGATGCTGATGTGGATAAAATCATCTGGGATGTTGGCCACCAAACCTACGCTCAGAAACTGATTACTGGCCGCTACTCAAAATTCCACACATTGAGAACATATAAGGGGATTAGCGGTTTTCCAAAGAGAAAAGAGTCTAAATACGATGTCTTTGATACCGGGCATTCTTCGACATCATTGTCTGCGGCAACCGGTTTTGCTTTAGCGAGAGATCTGAGGGGTGACAAGTTCAATATAGTAAGTGTTATTGGTGATGGCTCATTGGGTGCTGGTATTGCTTTTGAAGCACTCAATCACTTGGGTCATCTAAAAAAGGATGTGATTGTTGTCTTGAACGATAACAAGCGTTCTATCGGTGACTCAGTAGGTGCGTTGTCTCAATATCTGACAAGGATCATCACCGCGCGGACCTATAATCGTTTTCGCGATGACTTATGGAAATTCCTCGGTAAATTTCCACCGTATACGAGAGACCGAAGTAGAAATCTCGCTAAGCTATTACAGGAGGGTTTAAAGGGGATGTATGCACCGGCAGTTATTTTTGAAGAGCTTGGTTTCCGATATATAGGTCCACTCAACGGTCATAAGTTAAGTGAGCTGATCGATACTTTCCAGAGAGTAAAAGAGATGAAAGGCCCAAGGTTTGTCCACGTCGTGACGAAGAAAGGTAAGGGATTCGAGACTGCCGAAAAATATCCTGAAGCCTTTCACGGTATCGGATCCTACTGTGCAAAGACTGGGAAGGTAAAAAGCAAGGCGCAGTCCTGGACATCCGTATTTGGCGATAGTATTGTAAGGCTTGCCAAGAAGAACAAAAAGATTATCGCTATTACTGCTGGGATGTGTCTGGGGACTGGTCTGAAGAAATTTCGTGAAGAAATACCAGAGCGATTCTTTGATGTTGGTATCACTGAACAGCATGCAGTAACTATGGCTGCGGCGCTTGCCATAGAAGGGTACATCCCTATTTGCGCAATCTATTCAACTTTTCTCCAACGTGCCTATGATCAAATCATTCATGATGTATGCCTACAGGATATCCCGGTCATTTTTGCAGTTGATCGTGCTGGTCTGGTTGGGCAGGATGGTCCAACCCACCATGGTCCATTTGATATTTCATTTTTTAGATGTATCCCGAATATAATCGTCGGTGCACCCAAAGACGGTGATGAATTGATTGCGATGCTCATGACCGCGGTCAGTGAGCGTGATCATCCTTTTGTAATACGCTATTCAAGAAGCACCTGCCCGTCGGTCAAGAATCAGAGCCCAGATATACTCCCCATTGGTAAGTGGGAGATCCTTGAGCAAGGTCGAGATATCGTAGTGATCGCGGTCGGGTCAATGGTCAAGGAAGCACTTAGTGCCCTCGCTATTTTGAAGGGCAAGGGTTTGAACCCGACAATAGTAAATGGTCGTTTTATCAAACCCTTAGACATGGATATGCTTCAAACATTTTTGAAGAACACTCATACAGTCATTACAGTTGAGGAGAATACACTCCGCGGTGGT